>DAWCEJ010000030.1:0-4039 GCA_052274955.1 Collinsella sp. | reverse complement strand
GCCATAGCCATGACCTCGGAGGTAACGCGATACGGGGTGAGCTGAGCGATGCGCTCGGCCCAGACCTCGTCGGGCTCGCCCATGGAGACCCACACGTCGGTGTAGATAACGTCGGCACCGGTGACGCCGTCCTTGACGTCGGTGGTCAGCTTGATGGTGCAGCCGTTAGCCTCGGCGATGGGCTTGCAGGCCTCGATGACGTCGTCAGCGGGCATGCACTCCTCGGGGCCGCAGGCCACGAAGTTCATGCCGAGCTTGGAGCAGACAACCATGAGGGAGCGAGCGACGTTGTTCTTGCAGTCGCCCATGAAGACGAGGGTCTTGCCCTTGATGTCGTAGTTGAAGTTCTCCTGGACGGTCAGGATGTCGGCGAGCATCTGGGTGGGATGCCACTCAGTGGTCAGGCCGTTCCACACGGGCACGCCGGACTTGGCAGCGAGCTCCTCGACGTCGTCCTGGGCAAAGCCACGGAACTCGATGCCGTCATACATGCGGCCGAGAACGCGGGCGGTGTCCTCAATGGACTCCTTCTTGCCCATCTGCGACGAACCGGGATCGAGGTAGGTGACGCCCATGCCCAGATCCATGCCGCCGACCTCGAAGGCGCAGCGGGTACGAGTGGAGGTCTTCTGGAAGAGCAGAACGATGTTCTTGCCCTCGAGATAGCGGTGCGGAACGCCAGCGCGCTTCATGTCCTTGAAGTTCTTGGAAAGCTTGAGCAAGTACTCGATCTCCTCGGTGGAGAGGTCGAGAAGCTTGAGGAAGCTACGGCCGGAGAGGTTAACACCCATGGTTCGTTTCCTTTCGAAAAAATGAATTACGTAAGTATTAGTGTTGCCCGTTTGACGGGCGAAACCGGTGCGGTTGTAGGGGGACCGCACCGGAAACGGAAAAACTTAGAGGTCCTCGCGCCAGAAGGGCATGCTCATGCAGCGCGGGCCGCCGCGGCCGCGGGAGAGCTCGGCGGAGGGCACGACGAGAAGGTCCAGGCCCTCCTTGTACAGCACGTCGTTGGTGACGGTGTTGCGGGCGTAGACGCAGATCTTGCCGGGCTCGACGCACAGGGTGTTGGAGCCGTCGTTCCACTGCTCGCGGGAGGCCGCGATCGGGTCGCCGCCGCCGCAGGGGATCAGCTTGACCTGGTCGACGCCGGTGGCGTCCTCCAGGACGTGCTCGAGGGTGTCCTCGATCAGGCGGATGTTCACGTCGCCCGGGTTCTTGCCGGCGGTCAGCTCGTAGACGCGCAGGGTGCCCATGATGGCGGGGTGGATCGTGAACTTATCGACGTCGATCTGGGTGAAGACCGTGTCGAGGTGCATGAAGGCGCGCGAGACCGGGATGTCGAAGGCCAGGATGCGCTCGACCTTGGAGTCGGAGTTCCAGAAGATGTTCTGGGCCATGACGTCGATGGCCGCGGCCTGGGTGCGCTGGGAGATGCCGACGGCGAGAGTCTTCTCGTTGATGTTCAGCACGTCGCCGCCCTCGGTGTGGAACTGGCAGTCGCGGCGGAAGTACAGGGAGACGTCCTTGTAGTCGGGGTGGTACTTGAAGACGTACTTGCCGTACAGGGTCTCGCGGTTGCGGGTGACCGAGTACATGCGGTTGAGGTTGACGCCCTCGCCGACGACCGCGAACGGGTCGCGGGTGAAGTAGAGGTTGGGCATCGGGTCGATGATCAGGTCGGACTCGGACTCGGAGTTGACCAGGGAGTCGAGGGTCGTGGACGCCGTGAGGGGCATGTCGATCTCGGCCTTGGTCATGCCGGCCATGGTCTTCTTGACGAACTCGAGGTTGTCCTCGATGGAGTCCAGCTTCTCGCGGACGATCTGCGGCATGTGCTGGCCGCGGATGCCGGCCTCGGCGATGTACTGGTCGGTGAACTCGGCGCGGGCGCCGGGGACCTGGTCGAACACCTCGGCGACGAGGTTCTCGAGGTAGAGGACCTCCACGCCCTGGTCCCTCAGGATCTGGGCGAAGGTGTCGTGCTCCTGCTGTGCGACCTCCAGGAACGGGACGTCGTCGAACAGGAGTCGCTCGAGCTCGTCGGGCGGCAGGTTGAGGAGCTCGTCGCCGGGACGGTGCAGGCAGACCTTCCTGAGCTTGCCGATCTCGGAAGGCACGTGCAGACCTTTCGTCATGGCCTCCTACCTTTCTTTCGGGCCCTTGTCAGGGCCGATTCGTTAGCGCCCCTCCGTGTGAGGCGTTATTGCTGACGACATATTTATATCCAAAATCAGCTCATACTTCCACCTTGCCCCCGAACGGTTTTTTATAGGGGGTGAACGGCATACACATATACTTCACGCATGGCACACTTCATCTTAATAAAGCGTATTTACGTGCTTAAACGCGTTTTCAATCCTAAAATCAAATGGAACTAAACTTTGTTAAACCATCCTCAAATTGCATATTTCCAATAAAGCTATGAATAGAATTAGCGGTTCATACCGCGTCTCAACCATTTTCATTTTTATTCAGAAAAAAGTTTGTCCTATTCATTTCTGGTAAATAAATTACCGTTTACCAGACGCTTGATACCGTTCACCGGAAACTCAGTATAAGGCCCAGCGGATACCGGCTCGCTTTACGGCCTCATTTGTAACAACTTGACTTCTCGGTATAGAAAAACAGACCCGCTCCCCTCTTGGGAAACGGGTCAGTTATCGATAATCGTAGACAGATTTGAGCGGCTTTGAGAGCCGTCGGAATCCTAGCAATCGAACTCCGCCAGTGCCTCGCCCAAAAGCCTCAGACCCTCGCGCAGAACGTCCTCGCTCGCGCAGTAGCCCAGGCGTGCGCCGCAGGGAAGCTCAAAGCGGCTACCGGGAACCAGCAGCACTCCCCTCTCGGACAGCAGGCGCTTGCAGAACTCCTCGTCGTCCTCGGGAATATCAAGCTGGATAAACGAGGTAGACACGCCCTGCGGGGCCGTCCAGGAAACGCGATGCTGCGTATCGATCCAAGCCTGCGCGATATCGCGGTTTCCAAACACGATTTTGCGGTTGCGCTCGAGAATCTTGTCCTTGTGCTTGAGCACATAGGTCGCCAGGGCATCGTTGAACACGCCGCCGCAAATCATGGTGTAGTCGCGGTACGTGCGAATGCGGTTGGACACCTCTTCATCTGCCACAACCCAGCCCACACGGGCCGCAGGCGTCGAATAGGTCTTGGACACCGAGTTGGTGACGATGGCCTTCTCGTACACATCGGCCATCGACAAAAAGTCCTCGGTGTTCTCAAGCGGCAGGTACACCTCGTCGCACAGCACATAGGCGCCAACCGAGCGGGCAATCTCGGCGATCTGGCCGAGCGCATCGGCATCGAGCACCGTACCGATAGGGTTCGATGCGTTATTGATGCAAATGAGCTTGGTGTTGGGGCGAACGAGGCGCTTGAGCTGTTCGATATCGGGTTTCCATCCGAGCTCATCGCAAAGCTCCCAATACTCAACCTCGGCGCCGAGTGTACGCGGGATCTCATAGAGCGGCGCATAGGTGGGCCACTCGGCAATCACATGGTCGCCGGGCTCGACCACGGCCATGATGGCGTTGAGGTTAGCGCCCGTGCAGCCATTGGTCTGCAGAATGTGATCGGGATTGACCTCATGACGATACAGCTTGGCAACCTCGGCCTTAAACTCCGGCGAACCCTCGATCCAGCCGTAGTTCATCTTCTCGCGATCCAGGCGCTCGTAGAACGTGGCGCCGTCCTGCTCGTCGAGCGCGCGCAGCTCGCCCATGGTAAGCGAGGAGATCGTCGACTGGGCGATATCCCACGTGGCGCTCTTCTCCCAAACGTTGAGCCATTCCTCAACGCCGATTGTCTTGATATCCATGGCCAAGCTCCTTACAAAAGCAGTCATCCAATCGAGTTGACGTTCCTCATACAAGAATGGGGCGGTGCGAATACCCGCACCGCCCCAATGGGAGACATCTAATGGCAGCTAGATGTATGTATTAAGACCTGTACGGGTCCTTGAAGACCTTAGAGGTCCTCGCGCCAGAAGGGCATGCTCATGCAGCGCGGGCCGCCGCGGCCG
>DAWCEJ010000029.1:0-9785 GCA_052274955.1 Collinsella sp. | reverse complement strand
CCGCTATATCAACCGCCTGCGCGAGACCGATCCCGAGGCCGCCGAGAGCGAGCTGCGCCCCTCCGTCCTCGACATGATGGAGTAGCGGCTAGGATTAATCTACGGCTGTGGAATAAATCGGTTCCCTTTCCTAAGGAGGGGCCTTACGAGGCCCCTCCTTTTGTGTTTTGGGGCATGGTTTTGGACACCGTGGTCAAAAAATGCCAAATATGAGTACTGTTGCAAAAGAGGTGTCATATTTTTCGGCCTGTTCTGAGCAAAAACGGGCTCAAAATCAATTTATATAACCCCCTTTAAAGGGCGTTTGACGGCTTTCAACCTCTTCGAATCGCTCAAAGGAGGCAATTTGCTCTCGATTTTGCTGCTACTAAATTGGTGACAGTACTCATATTTGCCACTTTTTGCCCACGAGGTGTTCAGAGGAGCTCTCGACAAGCATCTAACGCTACAATAACTACCACGTGGCTGGGTTTGCCGGCCGAATGTGCGATGCCGTGGGAGGGGACATGGTCGAGTTTACAAAGACGATTAAAGATCCGTTGGGACTGCATGCCCGCCCGGTTGCGCTGCTCTATGACATAATTGCCAAGCATCGTAGCAACGTATCGGTCAGCATCGGCGATCGCCATACCGACGGCCGCGATGTAATGGGGCTCATGGCTCTCTACGGCGAGTGCGGCGAGGACATCATCTTCCGCATTTCGGGCGTAGACGAGGCCTCGTGTGTCACGTCGATCAGAAACCTCTCCCTCTAAACGCAACAATGTGACAAAGGGGCTGTCCCCTTGTCACACCTGTTTCATATGGGAAACTTTTTCGAAAACTGAATAGGGACCCTTTCCAAAAAGTTAACCACGTGCTAGTTTACTGTAGCGAACATAGACGTGGTTAACTTTTGCTGCGTCGATGTTGAGGACGAACTGACGTTAGGAGCACACTCATGTCTTGCGGACCGCAGATGCCGGCCATGCCGCTTTCGATGGTGAAAGCGGGCGAAACCGTGCACGTGTCTCGTGTAAAGGGCAATGAGGACATGAAGCACCACCTCAAGGACCTCGGCTTTGTCGAGGGCAGTGAGGTTCACGTGGTGAGCTCGAGTGGTGCCAATATCATCGTCACCGTGCTGGGCGCACGCTTTGGTATCGATACCAAGGTCGCCATGCACATCATGACCGTCGGTTAGTTCGCAGCATTTCATTAAAGCTGAAAGGGGGAAAGAATATGAAGACGTTGGGTGACGTTAAGGTGGGCGAGAGCTCTACCATCGTCAAGCTTCACGGCGAGGGCGCGCTTCGCCGTCACCTTATGGACCTGGGCCTCATCAAGGGCACTTCGTTCAAGGTCGTTAAGGTTGCACCGCTCGGAGATCCGGTCGAGATCAACGTGCGCGGCTACGAGCTTTCCATCCGCAAGGAGGAGGCTGCCGTCGTCGAGGTCCAGTAAGGGCCCGCGGCAACTATTTATGCAGATAAAGTTAGGTTTTTCTAACTTAAATTTGCAATGTTGAAGCACATTATCCAGCCCGCGCGGAGAAAGCAGCGCGGGCACACAAGGAAGAAGGATTGAATGGCGGATTCTCAGATCCATGTCGCGCTGGCGGGTAACCCCAACTGCGGCAAGACCACGCTTTTCAACCTGATTACCGGCGCTAACGGCTACGTTGGCAACTGGCCCGGTGTTACGGTTGAGAAAAAAGAAGCCAAGCTCCTAAGCGACAAGAACGTTACCATCACGGACCTCCCCGGCATCTACTCGCTTTCCCCCTACAGCCCCGAGGAGCAATGCTCGCGCGATTACCTCATGAGCGGCGAGCCCGATGTGGTCGTCCAGGTTGTCGATGCCACCAACCTTGAGCGCAACCTGTACCTGGCGCTTCAGGTTATCGAGACCGGCCTGCCCGTGGTCGTCGCCCTCAACATGGCCGACTTGGTCGAGAAGAACGGCGACAAGATCGACACGGACAAGCTCTCCAAGAAGCTCGGCTGCCCGGTCATGATGATCTCGGCCCTTAAGAACAAGGGCATCAACGAGCTGTTCGAGCAGGTCAAGAAGTCCGCTGCTTCCAAGGGCCAGGTGCCGGAGCACAAGTTCGATTCCTCCATCGAGGACGTTCTGGACCACATCGAGAACAATCTGCCGGCGAGCGTTCCCGCCAACAAGCGTCGCTACTACGCCGTCAAGCTGTTCGAGCGCGACGCGGACGCCTGCAAGCTCATCAACCTCACTAAGGAGAAGGCCGATCGCGTTGAGCAGCTGGTCGCCCAGTGCGAGCAGGATTGCGACGACGATGCCGAGTCCATCATCACCGGCGAGCGCTACGGCGTGATTGCCCACATCATCGACGAGTGCCTCACCAAGGCTCCGGCCAAGATGAGCACTTCCGAGAAGATCGACCGTGTGGTTACCAACCGCATCCTCGGTCTGCCGATCTTCGTCGTGATCATGTTCTGCGTGTACTACATCGCCGTTTCTACCCTCGGCGGCACGGTGACTGACTTCACCAACGACCAACTCTTCGGCACCGACGGCTGGTACGTGCTCGGTCAGGGTCGCGACGCCTATGACGCAGCTGTTGAGGCTGCGGGCGACAATGCCGACTCGGTCGACCCGGCACAGTACGGCCCCTATGTCCCGGGTATCACCACCATGGTGCACGACGCCCTTGTGGCGGGCGGCACCGAGGACGGCGGCCTGGTCGATTCGCTGGTCTGCGACGGCATCGTCGGCGGCCTGGGTGCAATCTTTGGCTTTGTGCCGCAGATGTTCCTGCTCTTTGTGATGCTGTCTTTCCTGGAGGACTGCGGCTACATGGCCCGCGTCGCCTTCATCATGGACCGCGTATTCCGCCGCTTTGGCCTGTCCGGTAAGTCGTTCATCCCCATGCTCGTGTCCTCGGGCTGCGGCGTCCCCGGCGTCATGGCCACCAAGACCATCGAGAACGAGAAGGACCGCCGCATGACGGTCATGACCACCACGTTTATTCCCTGCGGTGCCAAGCTGCCGATCATTGCCCTGCTCATGGGTTCCATCATCGGCGATTCTTCCACCACCGCCGCGTGGATCAGCCCGCTCTTCTACTTCCTGGGCGTCTTTGCCGTCATCGCCTCGGGCCTCATGCTCAAGAAGACCAAGCTCTTCGCCGGTCGCCCGACGCCGTTCGTTATGGAGCTTCCCGCCTACCACTTCCCGGCGATCCGCTCTTGGGCGCTGCACGTGTGGGAGCGCTGCTGGGCCTTTATCAAGAAGGCCGGCACGGTCATCTTCGCGTCCACCGTCGTTGTTTGGTTCCTCTCCAACTTTGGTAGCTATAACGGCTCCTTTGGCTTCCTGCCTGCGATGGACGGCATCCCCGAGGAGTTTATGGACTACTCCGTGCTCGCCATGCTGGGCAACCTGGTCGCTTGGATCTTCGCCCCGCTCGGCTTTAGCACCTGGCAGGCAACTGCGCTGACTGTCTCTGGCCTTGTCGCCAAGGAGAACGTCGTCGCCACCGCCGGCTCGCTGCTCTCCGTCGCCGATGCTGGCGAGACCGACCCGAGCCTGTGGACCGCGTTTGCGGGCATGTTCCCCACCATGGGTGCTTGCGTGGCCTTTGGTGCCTTCAACCTGCTGTGCGCTCCGTGCTTTGCCGCCATGGGCACTATCCGCAACCAGATGGACTCCGGCAAGTGGACCGCGATTGCCATCGGCTACGAGTGCGCCTTCGCTTGGGTGATCGGCCTGTTCATCAACCAGTTCTACAACCTGTTTGTGTTGGGCCAGTTTGGTATTTGGACGATTGTAGCCATCGTGCTGCTGGTTGCGATGCTCTTCCAGATCTTCCGTCCCATGCCCAAGCATGCATGGACCGACGAGGACGAGACCAACACTGCTTCCGCCGCAGTTTCCGCTTAAGTCCGAATAAGGATTAGCCCCTTTCCACGAGCCCGGGTGTCCCAGCGACACTCGGGCTTTTTGGTGAGGGAGATGTGGCGTTTCCGCAGATAAAACCGACCAAAATATACCTGTCCCTTTTTGGCAGGTGGAGAATGGGGTAAAGTAAGTGGTGGTTAACTAGAGGAGGCTTGCTATGGCACCTATCGATATTGTTGTACTGGCTGTTATCGGCATTGCGTTTGTCGCCGTGTGCGTGCGCATTTATCGCAAGGGCACCTGCGCCGACTGCGCTCAAGGTGGCGTTTGCACAGGACATTGCTCCAACAAAAAGACCTGCGCCGCACTTAAGGGCGTAGACAAAATCGCCGAAGACTTGGGCCGCGGTATCAAATAAGGTGAACGGGGACGTCTCTGTTTCTCCTTTTGACGAGTGCCGTGCAATCTGCGATCTGTCGGGTGCTGCGCAGTTACTGCTACGATAGGTACGTCAGTAACTGCCGCCGAGCGGCTCAATCGAAAGGAAACCTGCATGGAGTCCTCCGCCTACCCGATGCTCTTTAGCCCGATCAAGGTCGGTACGACCGAGGTCAAGAACCGCGTCTTTATGCCGCCGGTGTCCACGAACCTGGCCGATCATGGCTATGTGACCGACGACTTGGTTGATCATTACCGTGCCCGTGCCAAGGGCGGCGTGGGCCTCATCATTACCGAGGTCGTGACGGTCGAGCCCACCTATACCTATCTGCCAGGTGACATGTGCTGCTACGACGACACGTTTATCCCCGGCTGGGAAAAGCTCGCCGCAGCCGTCCACGAGTATGGCTGCAAGATCATGCCGCAGCTCTTCCACCCCGCCTACATGGCCTTTAACATTCCGGGCACGCCTCGCCTGATCGCTCCGTCCTTTGTGGGCCCGTCTTACGCCCGCGAGGCACCGCGCCCCATCACGGTCGACGAGATCCACGAGCTCACGCACCAGTTTGGCGACGCCGCCGTGCGTATGCAAAAGGCTGGCGTCGATGGCGTCGAGGTCCACGCGGCGCACGCCCACGGCATGCTCGGCGGCTTTTTGACCCCGCTCTACAACAAGCGCACCGACGAGTACGGCGGCTCGCTCGACGCCCGCATGCGCTTCCTGCTCGAAGTCATCGCCGAGATTCGCGAGCGCTGCGGCAAGGACTTTATCATCGACGTCCGCATTTCGGGCGATGAGTACACCGATGGCGGCCTGACCCTCAACGACATGATCTACGTCTCGCGTCGCCTGGAGAAGGCCGGTGTCGACATGATTCATGTGTCGGGCGGCACCACCATCAAGCGCGGCTCTGCGATTCCCGCCGCCGGAACGCAGCAGGCCTCGCACGCCGCCTGCTCGCGCGAGATCAAAAAGCACGTCAACATTCCCGTCGCCACCGTCGGACGTATCAACGAGGCCTGGATCGCCGAGGAGCTGATCGAGGACGGCGCTGCCGACATCTGCATGATGGGCCGCGCCAATCTGTGCGATGCCGAGTTCTGTAACAAGGCCGCTGCCGGCAACGCCGATGATATCCGTCCCTGCATCGGCTGCCTGCGCTGCCTGAACGGCATCATGTTTGGCAAGCGCATCTCCTGCACCGTCAACCCGGACGTGGAGCGCGACGAGGCCGGCTACGAACCTGCCGCCGAGGCCAAGAACGTACTGGTTGTGGGCGCTGGTCCTGCGGGCATGGAGGCAGCCTACATTGCCGCCAAGCGCGGTCACAATGTGGTGCTCGTGGATAAACAGGACGAACCGGGCGGCGAGATGCGCATCGCGGCCGTTCCGCCGGCAAAGCAGGAGCTCACGCGCGTGATCAAGTACCAGTATCGTCGCCTGGCCGAGGCCGGCGTGAAGTGCGTATTTGGCACCGAGCTTACTGCCGAGGACATTCAGAGCGATTACGCCGGCTACGAGGTTGTCCTGGCTTATGGCGCCGAGCCCATCGCTCCGGCCTTCATGCAGGGCTTTAAGCAGGTTATGACGGCCGACGACCTGCTGGGCGGCAAGGCTTTCCCGGGTAAGAAGATCGTCATCGTGGGCGGCGGCACCGTTGGCTGCGAGACGGCCGATTACCTGGCCCCGTTGGTCAACGACCTTTCGCCGGCCAATCGCGACGTCACCGTTATCGAGATGACCAAGACGCTCGCCGCCAACGAGGGTGGTGCCGGTCGCGCGGTGCTCATCACGCGCATGCTCTCCAAGGGCGTCCACGTGCTGACCGAGGCCAAGGTGACCGAGATCACCGAGGATGCCATCAGCTACGAGAAGGATGGCGAGGCCCACACCATCGCCGATGCCGATACGCTGGTGCTCGCCATGGGCTATCGTCCCAATACCAAGTTGGCCGACGACCTTGCCGCTGCCGGTATTGCCACCCACGTGCTGGGCGATGCCAACAAGTGCGGTAACATCCGCGATGCCATCGGCGATGGCTACAAGGTTGCCTGCGAGCTCTAGTCAACCCCTTGTTGCGTGGGGGCAGGTTACTTTGCACCAACTTGGTGCATGTAAATCTGGCCCCATTGCACCATTGCGGCTTCATGGAGTAGCGCCCGTACGCATCGAATTTCTCCTCTCATAGATGTGCGGCACGAAGAGCCCCGAGTTCATACGAGCTCGGGGCTCTTTTCGTTTGGATTGCAGGCGTATTGACAGACGAAAACAGTCTGTGTCCGGTATTGAGCCATACGAAAGCGAAATTATGCGTCTTAATTCCGTACGCAAATAAAGACGAAAACCGTTTGCGTCTTTGATAAATCAGTACGCAAACGGTTTTCGTCTTATAATACGGTTATGAATGGTACGAAACGAGAGGGTTGTGCATATGGTTGTTAGAGAGAACCCTACAGTCGAATACAAGGAAAGCGTTACGCCGACGTTTCTTAAAACGGTGAGCGCCTATGCAAACTACGGGACGGGCAAGATTGAGTTTGGCGTTGATGACGAGGGCGTGGCTGTCGGCCTTGCAGATCCGGTCGCAGAGTGTCTCCGCATCGAGAACATGATTAATGACAGCTTGGATCCCGCTCCCCGTTACACGCTCGAGCGCGATGAGAAACACGGGACCGTAATCCTTACGGTTTATGAGGGCCAGGACAAACCCTATCGAAGCAAGGGAAAGGCCTACAGGCGAAACGATTCGGCAACGGTGGAGGTCGACCGGTTTGAGTATGGCAGGCTGACGCTCGAAGGCAGCAACGTAACGTTCGACGCGCTCACGTCGGCTCGCCAGGACTTGAGTTTTCACACGCTCGAGCATAAGTGTGTTGAACATCTCGGCATTTCCGAGCTAACGCCGGATATTATGCGCACGCTTCGCTTGCTCGGCAAAGATGGCTATACCAACGCTGCGGCGATTTTGGCGGATAAGAATGATTTTCCGGGCATCGACTGCGTCCGTTTTGGCGAAACCGAGGATGTGATCTTGGACCGTGAGACGGCGACAAATGTATCCGCAATTGAGCAGGTGGACAGGGCGGTGGCTATGTTTGCACGCTACTACCGTTTTGAGCGTATCGAAGGGATGGAGCGCGTCCAAACCGATCGAATTTCTCTTGAGGCATTCCGCGAAGCTGTTGCAAACGCTTTGGTGCATCGGACGTGGGACGTTCGAGCGAATGTTCAAATTGCCTTGTACGACGATCGTGTTGTTGTGACTTCGCCCGGATCACTGCCTGCCGGTTTGACGACGGAACAATACCTGTATGGGCAGATATCCGTGCTCAGAAACCCAATTGTCGCCGAGGTCTTTTTAAAGCTGGATTACATCGAGAAATTTGGCACGGGAATCGCGCGCATTAGACGTGCCTATCGCGATTCGATCAATCAACCAATTTTTGATGTTCGCGGCGGCATGGTGGCCGTCACATTGCCCGCTACCGATGCCTTTGAAGGGTCCGAGGAAGAGATTCGGGTTCTCAATGCCTTGTCGGGCGGGCGAATTATGTCGCGAAGCGAGATTGAAAAACAGACGGGGCTGAGCCGCATGCGGACGTTGGCGGCACTCGAATCTCTGCTTGAACGGAATGCAATCGTAAGGCAGGGAACCGGGCGGGCCACGAAATACGAGCGCTCATAGTCCAAAAGAGCCATGGTACAAGACGGACCCCAAGCCAGCGTTGGCTTGGGGTCCGTTATATCCCGGATGGTAACGGGCCGATTATTGTCAAGTTATAGCAAAGTATAGCGACGTACAGCAAAGTATAGTGAAATATGGCAAGCCGTATAGCGCGCCTTGATTATCAACCCTTGATTATCAACCCTTGATTATCAACCGTCCGTATTTCACAGCAACTTATAACAGGCTCGGGGTGCCAATTTGGGGTGCGGTAGTGCTGCGTCACGAAAAGGGCCTATCTACTACGTTTAAGCCGCAGGGGCCAACCATAGTTGGCTTTTACGAAAATCGACAAGCTGTCTACCTGCGGTTTTGTTTTCACGGTTTTCGGTATGGCCGAGGCTATCCGTGTTAACGTAGTAGATGGGCCACTTTTGTGGCAAGGGGGCCGATCTGCGGGCCAGGGTAGCTAAAAGAGCCCCGTCCCAAAAAGACTGATTGGGAGCTGGGGCGTGTCGATGCGATAGTATTACGTGGTGGAATTCGACAAACCGTGAGCTTCATACGAGGGCTTTATGGAACAACACCAGCATTATCAGAGCCTGCAAGATCAGGCATATAACGCATTGCGCTCCAAGATTATCTATGCTGAGCTCAAACCCGGCACGCGCCTTTCGGCGATTGGTCTGGAAAAGGAGACAGGAATCGGGCGCACGCCCATTCGCGAGTCTTTTGTGCGCCTGCGCGAGCAGGAGCTGGTGGAAACGCGTCCCAAAAGCGGCACCTATGTCTCAAAAATCAGCATGGAGCACGCCGAGAACGCCTGCTTCTTGCGCGAGAAACTCGAGAGAAGCGTGCTTATTAAATGCTGTTCGGCCGCCACGCCCGAGCAAAAGCAGCGGCTTGAGCAGATTCTTGCCGAGTCCGAATCGCTCGACCATCGCGAAACGCGTCGCTTTTTCGACTTGGATAACCTGTTTCATGAGACGTGTTTTGAGATTGCCGGCCGCCATATGTTGTGGGATTGGATGAAGAGCGTCAACACGCATTTTGAGCGATACAACTGGTTGCGTATGGTGTCGCAGGATCTGGATTGGGAACCGATTCGTCGGCAGCATCGCCGGATTCTCGAGGCCATTAAGAAGGGCGACACCGACACGGCGAGCTATTTGGCAGAGACGCACTTGCATCTGATGCCCGAGGAGCAGGGCCCGGTTATCGCCTTGCATCCCGACTATTTCGAGCTGCCCAAAGACTCGGCTATCTAACTCGCGCCCTTTATTAGCTGCGGTGAAATTAAGATCGCTCTGCGGGTCTGGTGGCGTAGGCAGTTCGCATAAATGCCTAAAATGGCCCAGACTGCCGACAATTGGGAAACGGGGTGCGCTATGGCGCAGATGAGAATCAAGGACATTGCCGCCGAGGCGGGCGTGAGCCCGGCCACGGTCTCGCGCTATCTCAACAACCGTCCCGGGCAGATGACCGAGGAAACCCGCGCTCGCATCGCGGCGGTTATCGAGCGCACCGGCTATCGTCCACGTGCCGCCGCGCGCAATCTGCGCAGCTCGCGCACCAACCTCATCGGCGTGATCTTGGCCGACATTGCTAACCCGTTCTCCAGCGCCATGCTCGAAGGGCTTTCCGCTAGTGCCGCCGCGCGCGGCTGCTCGCTTATGACTGCCATTAGCGGCAATGATTCCGCCAAGGAAGCAGAGTCGCTCACCAGACTTATCGATGCCGGCGTGGACGGTCTGGTCGTCAATACCTGCGGAGGCAACGACAAGGCGATCGCCGCGGCTGCGGGACGCCTGCCCGTCGTGCTGCTCGACC
>DAWCEJ010000028.1:0-14106 GCA_052274955.1 Collinsella sp. | reverse complement strand
GGGACGTTCTTAAACGACTAATCGTCGGGGACACTCTTTGGCGGGCTGCCTGACGTCGCGACCGTGGGGCCTCTGGCGCGCGTGAGCTATTTGCTAGGTCCTTGTAACGTTTGCGCCCGCGGAGTCTTATTTGAGCTCCCTTTGGGTACGGTGATTTTGGATATACGTCCGATTCCATCAAGCCCGAAGGGAGCTTTTCTATGTTTAAACTGATTGCATCCGATATGGACGGCACACTGCTTGACGAAAACGGCCAGGTGCCTCCCGAGACCTACGAACTGATTCTGGCGCTACACGAGCATGGCGTGCATTTCGCTGCATCGTCAGGTCGTCGCTACGATCGCCTGTGCGAGTTCTTTGCGCCCGTTCGCGACAAGATGGACTTTGTCGCCGCTAACGGCGCCCAAGTCTACGCCGACGGTAAGATGGTAGACCGTGAGGTGTATTCCCACCTAGCGATTCGAAGGCTCGCCCAAGCCGTCAGGACGTTTCCCAATCTGCATCTTGCGCTCTTTGACCGAACCAAGTCCTTCCTGCTCGATGACGAGTGCAAGTTCGTGCGTGAGGTCGATAAGGACCTTCCCAATGCCGAGCGCATTTGGGAGCTGCCCGATCCCAGCGTAAATATCATCAAGGCGAGTATCTTTTGCGATGACTGTGCCGTTATGGACAGTGCCTACGTACTGCAGCGCGAGCTTGGCCAGCTCTTTACCTTTGCGCCTTCTGGAAACGCATGGATCGATGCCATGCAGCCCGGTGTGTCGAAAGCCTCGGGAATCGAGCAGCTCATGGAGCACTATGGCGTCGAACGCGACGAGGTCATGGCGTTTGGCGACTCGATGAACGACTACGAGATCATTCGCTTTGTCGGCACGGGCTGCGCGATGGAAAACGCGCGTCCCGCGCTCAAAGCGGTGGCCGATCGCGTGGTGGGTTGTAATCGCGACCACGCCGTCCAGCAGGAGCTCCGTCGCGTGCTGGAGAGTCTCGCTTAATCCGGCAGATGGGGACGTTCCTTTTCTGCCGGCAGTGGGGGACAGTCCTTGCAGCTTTTTCGCGAAGACTGTCCCCAACGACTAGTCGTTTAAGAACGTCCCCAATGACTACCCAACGACTAAGCGAGGGCGGCCATGATGGTGCGGGCGACGCCGTCGTGGTCGTTGTCGTATTCGGTGATGGCGTCGGCGGCCTCGCGGTCTTCGGACTCGGCGTTGATCATGGCCATGCCGTGGCCCGCTGCCTGTAGCATGGGGATGTCGTTGATGTTGTCGCCGAACGCCCAGGCGTCGGCGAGACGCTCGCCCAGGTGCTCGCATAACCACGTGAGGGCCGTCCCCTTGGTGGCGCCCTCACCCATGACCTCGATATTCATGGCGTACGAACGCGTGACCTCAATGCCTCCGAGCGTGTCGAGCTCTGCTGCGATGGCGTCGCGATCGGCCGGGTCGTGCCAGTACATGGCGATGCGTTCGAGCGTCTCGACCTCGTCGATCTTGCTGTCGATATCCATGTCGATCGGTGTTCGTGTGCGCTTGAGCGAAGCCGCGATGTGGGGGTCGCCGCCACAGAACTCATCCAGACGCCCGTATAGCGAGCGGGGGAGGAAGCACTGCCCATCCGCGAAGATATCGAAGGTCACATCGTGGCCGGCGGCAATGCGATGGATGCGGTGGGCAATGCCACGGTCGAGCGGACGGCTCAAGATGCACGTGGCGCGCGAGGCGTCGGTGGGCGTATCCTCGTCGAGCTGCCAGACGCTGGCGCCGTTGGCACAGACCGCGTAGTGTACGGCGGGGTGGGCGAGGATGGGCTCAAAGATGCCCGACAGCGGACGCCCCGTGCAGGGCACAAACTCAATCCCACGTCGAGCGAGTTCGTCGAGCATTGCCCAGGTGGCGTCGCTCATCTGCTTATCACTCGTCAGCAGCGTTCCATCCATATCGGAAAACACAATCATTCGCTGTAATCCTTTCTACTGGCATAAAAAGCGTGGCCGAGGGCTTGGGTCCCTGGCCACGCTCGAGTTCTATAACGGTCCGCGTCCTAGCGGTCGGCGAGCGGCTTGTACTCCAGCGGCTCGATCACCGGACGATAGGCGGGGCGGATGATACGGTGCGCGCAGAAGAGCTCTTCCATGCGGTGCGCCGACCAGCCGGCCATGCGGGCGACGGCGAATAGCGGCGTAAGGAGCGTCTCGGGCACGCCGAGCATCTTGTAGATAAAGCCCGTGTACAGGTCGATGTTGGCGCAGATGGGCTTGGTCATGCCGTGGTCGCGCATGACCTGGGGTGCCAGGCGCTCGATACGCTCGATGAGTGCGAACTCTTCGCCCAAGTCCTTCTTGGCTGCCAGTGAGCGCGCGTAACGGCGGCAGACCTCGGCGCGCGGGTCGCTGAGCGTATAGACGGCGTGGCCCATGCCGTAGATGAGGCCCGTGCCGTCGAAGGCCTGCTTGTCGAGGATCTTGCCCAGGTAGGCCGCGACCTCGTCCTCGTCCTCCCAGTTGGAGACATGCGCGCGGATGTCCTCGTGCATAGACACGACCTTGGCATTGGCGCCGCCGTGGCGCGGGCCCTTGAGCGAGCCGATAGCCGCGGCGTAGGCGGAATACGGGTCGGTGGCCGAGGAGGACAGCACACGGCAGGCGAACGTGGAGTTGTTGCCGCCGCCGTGCTCGGCATGCAGCATGAGCATCACGTCGAGCAGCATGGCTTCGTCGCGGGTGAATGCCATGCCGCCGCGCAACACCTGCAGGATGGTCTCGGCGGTGGAGAGGCCGGGTGTGGGGTGCGGTACATGAACCTCGGAGCCGCGGCGCTTGGCGACCGAGGCCATATGCGCGAAGGCGGCGATACGGGGGAGACGGGCGAGCATGGAGATGGCGACGTCGATTTCGTGCTCGGGTGTAATGGCGTCGGGCTCGGCGTCGAAGGCGTAGAGCAGCAGCACGGCGCGCTGAAGCACATTCATGATGCTCGACGACACCGTGGTCATGGGGAACTCGCGGACGTACTCGTCGCTCAGGTGCCTAAAAGCGCCCAGACGTTCGCAAAAACCGTCAAGCTCTTCCTTGGTGGGCAGAGAGCCCGTGATGAGCAGGTAGGCGACCTCTTCGTAGCCATAGCGATCCTCGGCCTGGGCGTTGTTGACCAGGTCCTCGATGCTATAGCCGCGCAGCGTAAGCTTGCCCTGGTCGGGCACGACTTTGCCGTCGACCTTGTTGTAGCCGTGCACGTCCGAGATGCGGGTAAGGCCCGCGACCACGCCCGAGCCGTCGGCATTGCGCAGGCCGCGCTTGACGTTGTACTCTACGAACAGGCCCTCGTCGTATGGGGCGGTCGGCAGGCCGTGGTAGAGGTTTTCGCTTTCGGGCGAAATCTGACGGCTCGCCTCGTAATCCAGAACCAGGCGGCTCAGGTGGTCGTCGAAGCGATAGTAGATTTTCTTGGCGTCGTAGGCCATGCGCGCTCCTCTCCGGGCCGCATCGGGGTGACTTGCATGGGCATGCGCGCGTCAGGCTATCCCCAGCGGCTTGCTCGCTACAGGCGGTACATAAAGTTGAAGACGTCCTCGCGCTGGATGGACACGTTGACGCCCGAAAGCTCGCCGGCCTCGGCCAGCGCCTTCTGCAGCTCGGCGAAGTCGAGCTTGGACTCGGCGGTATCGGCCAGCATGGTCATGGTGAAGATGTCCTCGATAATGGACTGCGTGATGTCGCGGATGTCGACGTTGGCCTCGCCTAGGACACGGGTGACGCCGGCGACGATGCCGGGGCGGTTCTTGCCAAGGACGGTGATGACGATACGGGAGGACGAGATCTCGGCCATGGGAAACCCTTTCGCGTGATTGCGGCGCGCGCGGGGCGCTCCGCTACGGTACAGTGTTCATCATTGTACCTGTCTGGCGCAAAAAAGGCGCGCTCGCTGCGGCGTTACATGCCTGCAACATGAGCGTAAGGGGGAAGGCCGCACGGGGAAGAGCCGTCTGGCGCGTGTCCGGCTCGTGTTGGGTTGATTTCCGATCTCAGCCGAACACATTGAGCGGACAGGCCGGTCCCGCAGTCAGCCGAACGCCTCCGACGGCTGATTCCGAACTGGAAGCGGAGGGCATCCCCGCCCTTCGGTAGGGGATACCGCTCCGCGGCGCATGCCGCGGGCGGCGCCCCTATCGGACCACCGTGACCTCAGTTGGGATGGGCCCAGCACTGCCGCGTACTCGGTGAGCTAGAGCCAACTGTTCGTCTTCACGTCGCGTATGGCGATATTTCGGTCGTCCGGCTCGGTGATGCCGTAGCCGAACGCCTGGAGCGTCTCGATGGACTCCTGGATCCTCTGTTGGAACACGGGACCCGGATCGACCCTCGGCCCGAGGTGCCCGCGCCAAAGGCACGGCGTGGCGCGCAGCATGTTATGGATTTTGGAGATGGGCTCGATGTCGGCGTAGACGTTGAGCGTCGCCATGGCGTCCTTGTGGCCGAGGATCGATTGGAGCGCCTTGATATCGCCGCCTTGGCGGATCCACTGCGTTGCGAACGTGTGGCGAAGGCCGTGGAACGTGATCAGCTCGTCGTTGGTGCCCATGAGGCCGTTGGTCTCCGAGAACGTCTTGAACGCCCTGCGGATATAGCTTGTCGTCGCGAAGGTCGCGCCCGGCTCCGACAGGATGTAGCAGTCCCCGATCTCGACCGCCCCGGTAAGGCCGCGCAAGCGCAGCTTTCCGCAGTCGATCTCGTGGGTCTCCTTCAGGAAGGGGAGTAGGCCGACCGGGTCGATGGGGATACCCCTGGCGTCATGGGTCTTGGTGTCCTTGATGAACGAACCCATTCCCTTCGCGTACGCCACCGAGTGTCTGATCGAGATCAGGCCCGTCTCGAAATCCACATCGCACCACCGAAGACCGCAGACATCGCCGATTCGCATCCCCGTGTGCAGGGCGAGTACGACCGCCCTCTAATCCTCGGCGGACCAATCGAGTCCGAACTCCTTTCGGGCATCCTCTTCGCTCATGACTTCGAGAAGGTCTCCGGGTTGGCAACGAAGGGCGAGGCATAGCTGCTCGAGTGTGTTGAAGCGAATGCCGCGAATATGCCCTTTTTTAATACGGGACAGGTTCACGGGCGTGGTTCCAATCCTTTCGGCAAGTTCGTTCGAGGAAATCTTTCGCTCGGCCATGATCTTGTCGAGGCGAACAATTACGGGCATGGCGTTTCCTTACGCAATCTCGTCGGAGTCGAGGTACAGCTCTCGGGCGTACAAGAAGAGCTGGGAAAGCATGAACAGGACGATGCCGAGAACCAGAGAGGTCCAATCGAATGATGAAGCGATCTCTTGGGCGCCGACGGCCCCCTCGCCGCCAAACATCGAAACGGAGGTTTTGAGTGAGCCGGCGTAGAGGCTGGTGGCAGCTTGAACAACGAAGAGAATGCCGAGCACCTTCAAGCATGTCGCAGACCCTTTCTTGAAGGGGTCTCCGCTCTTGATCGTCCACACGAGAACGGCGCTGAGGATGGTCGTAGCGATACCGATGACGGCAGGGACCAATGTCGAGATCGCAAGGGCTGGATACGCGGGGGAGTCTGCAATTACAGGGTTGTCGAGCACTTCGATTGCTGGCTTTAAGGAGAACGCCACTTGTGCGATGGCGGTGGCGCAAAGGGTCGCAGAGGCTATCGCACATGCGATGCGGAAGGAATGAAGCCGGGGAGTGCGATTGTCGGAACTCATAATAACCTCCGAAGAATTTAAAAAACTCAGGTTACTTTTTAACAGTTTATGTTAAATTGACTTTGCCGGCAAGTAATCACAGCATACTGCAACCGAAACCCCTCTAGATTGGAGAGGATTATGTTCAGTACTGTTAAGTCGTGTAAGCTCTTGGTTTTCCTCGGCCTCGCTCTTTGTTTGTTGCTGCCGGGAGCCCCCGCTTTTGCGGATACCCCGATGCCTCCTTCCCAGGAGAGCAGCCAGTGTGCCCTCGTTGAGCCCCTCGGGTATACGGACGACGTCGTCGATACCTACTGGAGCTACAGCTGTCCTCGCGGCGTAAGCGGGCACAGCATCTCGATGTTCAACATCTCTTACAAGACGATCTCCTACCGAAATGGCTATCGCCGATCCGCGCATCATAGGGAATCCCGCCTCGCTGCAATGTGTTCCTGTGGTGTTCTTGGCACAACTGATAAATGGCAATTTGTCTATAGCACCTACTAGATGCGAGGAGGGGCCGAGCATTTTGTTCGGCCCCTCTGTTCCGACTGGATGAGGTTAAGGTTGGCGATGAATATGCTCAAAATCTCGAAGGCAATCTTTAGGTCGCTCCTCTCCTCCAGGTCACTCTGTGTTGCCGTTGTTGCGTTGATGGTTCTTTGTGCTTTGCCCGTCTTCAGGAGCGCGGCTGGCATCGACGGACGGGTTGAATACCTCGAGTCGGGAATAACCCGTGTTGAGCAGGAATTGTCAGCATCCTATGCGGATGCGCTTGTGAATGCGGGGGAGGAGGGCGTCTATACCTCTTCATCAAGCATGCCCGCGCTTCTGTACCCTCTTGCCGCGGGGCGTCTTGTCTTGGCGCCGCTCTCTCCTCTGCTTCCGTTTCTGCAGGTATCGGATGGAGCGTACTCCTTTTATGACGGATCGAAGGAGTACTTGCTATGGGCCGCAACGGCCGTTGCCGTCTCGTTCCTTGCCGCGCGTCTTAACAAACGTGAAAAACTCATCATCCAGGCACCGATGGGTGAGCTGGGCAGGCTTGTTGCATCGAGCGTATGGGCGAGTGTTTTTGCGATGCTTGCCGTCTTCGCCGTCAATCTTCCAGGGATAATCGCCGCACTTGTGAAGAATGGCCCGGGCTCGCTGTTCTATCCGATAGGCTACGTTCAATATGCGACTCCGGTTATCAAACCGGCTTGGCTGGTGTTCGCACAGACGGCCATCTTGCAATTCTTGGTGGCGGCGTTCATCTCGCTCGTCGTTCACCTTGCCGTGAAGATTGCCAATAACCCTACGCTTGGAATCGTGTTCGTATGTGCCCTGATGGGGGCGACGATGGTTCCCGGGTATTACGGAAGATCCATCGCTTTACGTGAGTTCGCCCTGTTGAATCCCCTTACGTATGCGAACACTGAGTTGACCGTCGGCGCCTATAGCTCGTACCCGACAACGCAGATAGTGAATCTGCCTGGACTTTGCTTCGAGCGTGGCGCGATTACCCTCGTATGCGCAATCGGGATCGAGGTGCTGGCAATTAGCCTGCTTTGCGTTGCTGGAAAGAGCGGCTGCGCGCGCCCGATGTCCCCGATTTGTCTTGAGAGAGGTTCCTTCACCGCATCGAGAACGACAGCCCGTTCGAGCGCTTGTGCCTCCGCCGTTGCATACGTAAGAACGATGGGGAAGCTGCTCCTGCATTCTCCTGCCCTCGCCGTATGCGCGATTGCAATGTCGACGGCGATGCTGGCCCCGGCTCTGGTCGAGGTGTTTCCTGACGCTGGTGACGTTTCCGCTGTTCGGTATAGGGATGGGGAGCTCCGTTCAATAGATCGGTATCTAGAGCAGGATGCTGCGAATATGGACGTCGAGGGCAAAGCGGCCCTGGAAGGCATGCGAGATGCTCTTTCGGGTTTCGTGTACGCGCCCACGCCTGCGGAGGGGTTTCGAAGCCTTGCGACGTACGAGCGCGCTCGAGGCGAGCTGGGCGCGGCAGATGCGACCCTCCTGCAATCGATCGGAATCGAGCCGGAGACTCCTTCTCGTGCGGAGGCGCGCGCCCTTCTGCTCGAGTCGATCGCGAGCTTGCCGGACCCCAAGGTTTACGAGTTAAGTACGAAGATGCCCCCATTAATCCTCCTTTCCTATCTCCAGGCAGCGCTTCCTTCCTTGTTTTGGCTGTTGCCCGTGGTTGTCACATCGCTTGCGTGCACCTACCTGCGGTGCCGTTCCCTTCTGGTTTTCCAAGTCCCCGCAACAGCGCATGTGCGTTTTCTGACGGCTGTTGCGCTGTCTCTCCTGCTTGGCTTGGCGCTGCTTTTGGTGTCGATGGTTCCCGCTGCGGTTGTGTCCTTGATTAAGAACGGTGCGGGTGGATCGGAGTATCCCGTCGCTCTCATTCGGGCGGGAGCTTCGACAACGTCCATGGTGGGGGAGGCGGTGTTGTGCAGTATTCCGTTGCTGGTCATGGCATACGGCGTGATTTCCGTCGTCGCTGCGTTGACAGCAGCGATTAGCCGCAACCCCGTTGTCACCGGAGTGGTTTGCGCGGTTCTCCTGGTGTTGGGTTCGTTGAGCGCTCATGTTGAAAGCGCGGGCATGGGCGTCGCGCTGCTGGCTCCATTCGCCTCGTTTGATCCCGCTTCCCAGGTGGGGACGATTGGGTTCCTTGGGCGAGGGACGAACGCGATGCCTTTTGGAGAGGTCGTCGGCGCATCGGGCGCTCTGCTGGTGGTCTTGGGCGCCGTATCTCCGTTGATGGTGCGCCTGAGTGTTCCAAAGATCGAAAGGGGATGATCTCGATGATTGACCTTCAAACGCTGACGATCTCTTATGGAAAGAAGGTGCTCGTAGATTCGGTGAACGCTGAGTTTGCCCCGGGTACGGTCTACGGTCTCGTCGCTCCGAACGGGCATGGAAAGACGACGTTGCTGCGTGCGATGGCAGGTTTGCCGGGTCCTCGCGTGGACGGGAGCATCGTTCTGGATGAGGTGCAGGGTACGGGTGCGAGAGAGGTCCGTTCTATGATCTTCTATGCACCTGGTGAGGGGACGCTGCTGTATCCCGGATTGCGTGCGGAAGATCACCTCAAGATGGTTTGCGATATGTGGCCGCATGCTCGCGATATCGAAGAGATAGTGGAACAAACGCAGATAGGCGAGTTCGCGAAGATGAGGATCCGCACTCTGAGCCAGGGCATGAAGCAGCAGCTTACCCTGGCGATTGCGTATGCGACGGGCGCGCGGTACCTTCTATTAGATGAGCCCATGAACGCGCTCGACCCCAGCAGGGTGGACTTGCATTCCGAGATTCTCAGGAAGCTGACCGATTCTGGTACGTGCATCATCATGTCATCCCACATCTTGGATTCGGTCGATAGGCTGTGCGATGAGATTCTGTTTTTGAAGGATGGGAGGCTCATTAGAAGCATTCCGCAAGATGATGCTGCGCCGAAGTCTCCTGGATCCCATTTCGCAAAGCCTGCCGGACGCGCCGAGGGTGCGCTAAGCACGTATCGGCGACTCTACGAAAAGGGCGGGTAGAAATGCAAGTTAAAAATCTATGTGGCCAATGTGATACCGTTGAGCCCGCATATCGATACCGCTCAGCCATTCGCCTCGCCCCCGTCGCACGTATCTTCATCCGGTCTGTTACTTTTAATCTAACGATTCTTTGAGGAACGTAGGTGCTTCCAAATGTACTGTCGACTTCTTCTCAAACTGATCCTAAGAGACAAGGCCGTATGGATTTGTACGCTCGTTCTCGCTGCAGCCTTTTTCGTCCCCATTGCGTTCAATTCACCCATCTACGGGCCCTTCTTTATGAAGCAGGGCATGCAGGGCTTTGTCGACGCATTCAATACGCGCGCGCCCCAGGCCAGCGGCACAGACCTATCGCCAGAGCAGCAAGATGACGCTGAGCTTGCAAGATACGCGAACGCCGCCCTCGCCGCTCAAACCGACGCCGCCTTTCTCGATTCTGCCGAGAGCTACTACGCGCTCATGGACGAGGGCTTCCAATCCGGGTCCATCGTGGGAGACCGAGAGACCAATGACGCGGAGCTCGCATATTGCCGCGCCCTGAGCAGCTCCGGCATCACGGATATCCCGGCCTCCGCAAACGACCTGCCATTCCTTTCCTTCCTGCCTTACGCCATTGCCGCGGCGCCGTCTTTCCTTCCCTTCATCCCCTTCCTTCTCTCGTCGATACTCCTGCTCGGGGCCACAAGGCCCGGTACCCTGGCGGCAAAGGCGCCCGCACCCAAATTCCGGCGCCTTATCCAGATCGTGTTTTCGATAATCGTCGCGGGGACCGCGATGCTCCTCGCCGGCCTTGCGCCCGGGAGTATTTACGCCTTGGCCCTAAACGGCTTCGGGCAGATCGGGTACCCGATCGCCTTCTTCCATGACGGCGCGCTCACCACCACGACCGCGGGAAACGTCTTCACGACCATACTTCTCGCGCTGCTCGCGGGTGGAACCTTGATATCCGTTTGTTCCGTCGTCCTATCGACCGCAACGAGGCGCGTCTTCGCGGGCCCCCTTGCCTCCGCGTTGCTTGTCGCGGCCCCGGCATTCCCGTTGCTGTCCGATTCGGCACTGGGGCATAATGCCGCGCTCGAGCTCCTGCCGCTGGCCGTGTTCTCGCCTATCGAGGCAACGGGTTACGTAGGATGCTTCCCGACAGAATTCATTGGCTCCGGTTCAAGCGGCGCATCGATGCTTGCCGTGGCCCTGGTATACGTCGCGGTCCTTTTCGCGGTCGGCGCCGTTGTGACGCGTTCGCCCAAACAGGCTGGACCCGCTAAAAAGCACCATGGGCTTGAGCTCCTGGACGTGAGCGTGGGATACGGAAGCACGACGATACTTTCAATCGGGTCGCTTTTCCTGAGCCCGGGAACGGCGGCGGGCCTCGTTGCTCCCAACGGCTCGGGGAAAACCACTCTTCTGGAAGCGCTGTCGGGCCAATTTCCCACCCGTATCCGATCGGGAAGCCTGACGGCAGACGGAATCTGCCAACGTCAATCAGCCGAATTTGCGGAACTTGTCTATCTGAGCTCTTCGGGCAGCGCGGATCTTTACCCCACGCTATCGGCCCTCGAGCACCTTGCCTTCGTTAGGGAGGAGTGGAAACCAGCCACCGACGTCGACTCGCTCTGCAGCTCCCTCGGAATCTCCCCATATCTCGACAAGCCGACCCGTAAACTCTCGACGGGAATGAAGCAGCAGGTAAAGCTTGCCATGGCGATAGCGACCGATTGCCCGTACCTCATCCTCGATGAACCGCTGAACGGCCTCGATCCGGGAAAGCGGAAAACCTCCTGCGACGCGATGCGCAGCGAGGTGGCGCGGGGACGCAGCGTGCTCATTTCAAGCCATCTGCTCGACGACCTGGCAGACCTCACCGACTCGTTCTACTTCATCGAGTCCGGCACGCTCGTGAAAAAGACCGAGTCGTCCTCGCAGACGCTCAAGCAGGAATACCTCGATACATACGAGGGAGGTGAATGACATGAAACTATTTGAACAGCTGAAGTCCAATGCGTCGCGCATGGCTGTCTACGCCATCCTCGTGGCAACGGCTTTATGCGGAATCGCGGCACCCGTCTATGCGCTCAACGGAGAGAAAGGCGATGTCGAACCCGCGTACATGGCTTCGACGGTTAAAGACCGGTACAAAGCCTTCTCTGGAGACACGTTTTACGTAGCAGAGTACGACACGACCTACCGTCAGCTTCGCTACAACAAGAGATACGACTATCTAGGCCCAGAAGTAATCAGCTATACATCGGGTTGGTACCGCTCCAGCTATGGACACATAACCCAGTTCAAGTGTAACTACCGTGTGTACAACTAAAGCAACCGGCCGGGACGAGGGGTGACGCAAAAGCGTCGCCCCTCGTTTTTAACCATGTCAACTGAACCTAGTTCAGTTTGGTTGATTTCCGATCTCAGCCGAACACATTGAGCGGAAAGGCCGTTCCCGCAGTCAGTCGAACGTCCCCGGGGCCCTTCTCAGGCCCCGGGGACGGCATTTTCCCAGTTGAAGGAACGGTGGAGATGTGTTTCGATGGGTCAGATTCGTGTCGTTCCGAAAAGACCGTGAACCTTTTGTGGGACACGCGGCGCCGTGGTACCATAGCCGAGTTTGTTGTCTTGGTCGGAAACCAAGACGCCTTATGCGCTGATCGGTAACCAGCGCCTGACCAATAAGGAGTCCTACCATGAAGCAGGGTATCCATCCCCAGTATGTCGAGTGCACGGTGACGTGCTCCTGCGGCAACACCTTCAAGACGCACGCTACCGTGTCCGAGATGAAGGTTGAGCTTTGCAACGAGTGCCACCCGTTCTACACCGGCCAGCAGAAGTTCGTCGACACCGGTGGACGCGTCCAGCGCTTCGCCGACAAGTTCGGTGGCGCCGCTGCCGCCCAGCTCAAGAAGGCCGAGGAGGCCAAGGCTGCCAAGGCTGCCAAGGCTGCTGAGGCCGAGGCCGCTCGCAAGGCCGCCGCTGAGGCTAAGGCTGCCGAGAAGGCCAAGCGTGCTGCTAAGTTTGCCGAGGAGGCTGCCAAGCAGGCCGCCGAGGCTCCCGCAGAGGCTCCCGTCGAGGAGGCCGCTGCCGAGGCCGAGACCACCGAGGCTGCTGAGTAAATAGCTCGCCGCGGAATCACTCGCATTCATGGCATGAGGGCCGTGCATCCATTTGGATGCGCGGCCCTTTTTCTTTTTAAATTAGTGCAAACTAACCTGTCCCCATGGCACCACATGGCAGAGAAGCGGCGTTTGCCCAGATAGACCTGCCAAAATTAACCTGTCCCATTGTGGCAGGTTGGTCGTAGTTATTACGTGGCGGTCGAGCTCGACCGTATAGGCCGCGCCTTGTTTGGCTAAAGTACAATCATCTGTGTTTAACTCGCCCGCAGCTGCACGGCGTGGGCGATGGCCAAAAAGGAAAACCACATGGGATTCATGTCAAAGCTGCTGTCCTTTGGATCCGATAAGGACCTTAAGCGCTACTACAAGATCGTCGACCAGATCAACGGTCTTGAGCCCCAGTTTGAGAAGATGACCGAGGAGGAACTCCGCGCCCAGACCGATAAGTTCCGCGAGCGTTACGCCAACGGCGAGTCGCTCGACGACATGCTTCCCGAGGCCTTTGCCACCGTGCGTGAGGCTTCCAAGCGCATCACGGGCATGCGCCACTTTGACGTACAGCTCATCGGCGCCATGGCGCTTCATGAGGGTCATATTGCCGAGATGAAGACCGGCGAGGGCAAGACGCTCGTCTCCACCTTGGCCGGCTACCTCAACGCTATCGCCGGCAAGGGCGTGCATGTCGTTACCGTCAACGATTACCTGGCAAAGCGCGACTCCGAGTGGATGGGCCGCATCTACAAGTACCTGGGCATGACCGTCGGTCTGCTCCAGAACAACATGCCGCTCGAGCTCAAGCGCCCGGCCTACCAGGCCGACGTCACCTACGGCACCAACTCCGAGTTCGGCTTTGATTACCTGCGCGACAACATGGTCACCCGTCCCGAGCAGCGCGTGCAGCGCGGTCACAACTACGCCATCGTCGACGAGGTCGACTCCATCCTGATCGATGAGGCCAGGACGCCGCTCATTATCTCGGGCGCCGGCACTAAGTCCGCCAGCACCTACAAGGACTTCGCGCGTGCCGTGCGTGGCCTTGAGCGCGGCGAGGACGTGTCGCACGACATGCTTACCGCCACCGAGGATGTTGAGCCCACGGGCGACTACGTCATGGACGAGGCCAAGCACACCATTGCTGCCACCGAGCGCGGCCTTAAGAAAATCGAGCGCCGCTTGGGTATCGATGACATCTATGCCGATCTCTCCGGCCAGCTGGTCAACCACCTGCAGCAGGCGCTGAAGGCCCAGTACATGTTCCACCGCGATAAGCAGTACGTGGTCACCAACGGCGAGGTCAAGATCGTCGACGAGTTCACCGGCCGCATTATGGAAGGCCGCCGTTACTCCGAGGGCCTGCACCAGGCCATTGAGGCCAAAGAGGGTGTGCTCGTGCGCGAGGAGAACCAGACACTCGCCACCATCACCCTGCAGAACTACTTCCGCCTGTATGACAAGCTCTCTGGCATGACCGGCACGGCGCTCACCGAGGACGCCGAGTTCCGCGAGATCTACAAGCTGCCCGTCGAGGTCATTCCCCCCAACAAGCCCGTGCAGCGTGTTGACCACGAGGACCTGGTCTACCGCACCATTCAGGCTAAATACAACGCCGTTGCCGACGACGTTGAGCGTCGTCACGCCAAGGGCCAGCCGGTCCTGGTGGGCACCGTCTCCATCGAGAGCTCCGAGAAGCTGTCTGCCGCCCTCACCAAGCGCGGCATCGCGCACGAGGTCCTCAACGCCAAGCACCACGAG
>DAWCEJ010000027.1:0-16695 GCA_052274955.1 Collinsella sp. | reverse complement strand
CTCCAGACCCTCGGCGTCAGCAGCCTTCTTGATGTTTTTCATAATGATGCTCGTGGACATGCCGCCGGCGCACATTAGAACGATGTTTTTCATTGCAGTTCCTTTCCTGTAACCCCTCACAGGGACTTATATGTTTCGGCGATCAACGCGATCGGCCGAACCTTCGAACTTGTGGACAATGACCTACTCGGCAGAAGCCTTTGCAGCAGTTTCCTCGGCCAGTGCCTCCTTATCGGCCATCTTGACGAACGGGATAAACAGCAGTCCGACCAGCAGGATTGCGGCGAGGACGATTGCGACCAGGCCAATGCCGCCCGTAAAGAAGTTGCTGATGGGCAGCGGCACGACAAACGGCATGGAAATGGTCGGGTTAAATGCATTGCCCAGACCGAGCATCAGGCCGACGGCGGCAGCAATGCAGGCCACGGGCTTGAGCAGGATGTAGGGGATGAACATATAAGGGTTCATGGCAATGGGCGTACCGAAGATGATGGGCTCGGAGATGTTGAAGAGTGCGGGCACCAGGGCAATCTTGGAGAGGGCCTTGTAGCGCTCGGACTTGGCCGTGAGCAGCGCAAGCTCCATGCCAAGGGCGTCAACAGAACCGACAGAGAACATGATGATGAACGACAGGTACGGCAGTGGCTGGCCGGCAACGAATGCCTCGGTGTTGGCAAGAGCGCAGGCCTGGATAACCGGCATGTACACGCCCATCAGGACGCTGGGGTGGATACCAAAGAAGAACAGCAGGTTGCACAGCGTAAAGTAAATGACAACGGCCCAGGGGCTGGAGCCCAGGAACATAACGGGAGTGGCAATGGTGCTGTTGATGAGGTTAAAGACATCGCCGAAGCTCGTCATGCCCATGCCCCACTTAACCAGAGCAGCCGTGGTGAAGATGACGATGGCGCAGAACATCGGAGACAGCGAATCGGTAACAAACTGCGGGACGGAATCGGGCATGGGAATAGCCATATGCTTCATAAGGAAGTTGAGCGCCTTGGGCACGATCAGTGCCACGAGCAGCGCCACGAACAGACCCGAGCTTCCCAGATAGCTGGTGGCGATAAACGTGGAGCCGTCCTCGGCATGACCCAGCGGGATCAGGAGGAGCAAGACACCGATGGCCGCAACCGTCGACGTAAGGCCCTTGTTCTCAAGCACCTTGCCGTAGGCGTACGAGACCGAGGCACACATGTAGATGGCGCCGAGGTTCATGGTAACGACCAGCACATCGCTAATCGTCGCCGACATGCCGGTGCTGGTAAGGAACGCCTGCAGCGGCGGAATCGGCAGTCCGTTGATAATAGACAGCAGCGCCACGCCCAACGTAACGGGCATGGTCGACATCATGCCGGACATAAGACCCTTTACGACCTTAAAGCTGCTCACCTTGTGGGCAACGGGGCCCACATGCTTCTCGAGGAAGCCCTGCATCGAATCGAGAACGCTCATTTCGTGTCCACTGATCCTCTCTTAACGGTTCACGTAGTTGTCAAGCGGGAAATTGCGGCCGACTCTTTCCCGCCTATGACCAAAGAAAAAAATATGGTTATGCCTTGCGCTCGAGGACGAGAAGCCAGTCGCCAACCTCGGGTTTATCAGGCAGGGTGATGCTATCCGCGGCGGCAAGGATGTCCTCGCCACCACGGTATGCGCCCGTGCGAGGGTTAAACCATCGGCTTGCATAGGCAGCGCCCGTCGGCACGCCCTCGATAGCAAGCTTTCGGCGCACGGTATCGCCAAAGTACGCGACGATGCGCGAAAGGTCCTGGTTGGCAGTTACCAACGGAGCCTTGTTGGCAAACAGGTTGCCCGCATCGACGGTTTCGTAGGGAGCAAGCTCCCAGAAGTGATTGTCTTCGTAGAAGGAGCGCATGTAGCCCATCTGGACCGCGCCCTCTCCATCTACCGCCTGGGCCCATGTAATGCCAAAACGGTTGAAGATCGCCATAAAGGGGTCGAGCTCTTTGGGGCTTTCCCACACGTTGTCCCAGATTCCCTGGGCACCGTAGGTATAGCCGGCACCACCCGCCTGCATGCAGATATACGCCACGCGGCGCAGCATGTCTGCAGTGCATAGGCGCGTGCCCATCTCCTCGAGCGTCGAGCAAAACTCGTAGAGCGCCTCGCCCTCTACAAAGGGTTTGTCGCCATACTTGGCAAGATAGTCATAGTAATCGCTCGCCTTAATGAGGTAGTCGCCATGACCGGCCTGGTTGAGCGTAAAGTCCATCCAGGGCTCGTCCTGGTAGTAATCGGCAAAGGGGCGCTCGTTGGTATAGTGCGCTGTCGCCAGGTGGCCATAGCCATCGCGGGCCTCAATCTCCAAGGCAACCTCGCGCCAGCCTTCCAAGAAGGCCGCGCGGTTCTCCTCGCCGTATCCGGCAACCTCGCCGGCAAGCGTCCACACCATCGGGTACGCGCCGTAGCGCGCTACCAGATAGCGGGCCAGGTGCTTTTGATGTTCTACGCCGTGCTCGCCGCGAATGGAAAACGCCCACGACTGGCCAAGCGCGTTGACCAAACCCGCATCGGCGATATAAGCCATGCGGCGGTCGAGTTCCTGCTGGTAAAAGGTAACGTTGGGCAGGTCCTCTGCGCCCTTGGGCATACCGCCGTCAATCCAGTAACGGTCGGCCGCGCCCATGTCCGAACGCAGGTTGGTCTGATAGACGGTAAAGCCCTGCTTGGCACGAAGATCGACCATGCCGCAAAACTGCCTCGTCATGCCAGGATGGTTCGACTTATCCCAACTCTCGCGATAGGCAAACTCCCAATGGGTGTCGCCCAGCCAAAAGAACGGCGTACCGTCCGCATAGGCAAACATATGCGGATTGTCCGCGACGCGAATAAAACCGTGGCGGTACAGGTCGAGCTCGCCCGTGTAGGGCACGGCGTTGATGCGGCCCGCGCGGCCGTTAAGACCGGTCTGCGCGGGAGCCTCGATGGCATAGCTCCAGGCACCCAACTCGGTCGGGGCAAACGAAACGCGATAGGTACGGTCGCCATCCCAGTAGGCCTCACGACGGACCACCCTGCCGCTCGGTCCGGCAAACTCTGCCCAAATCTCAACATCCAAAAATGGATTATCGAACGAGCAGGCGCTCTCAAACGTCAGGACAACCGGACGCCAAATCTCGGCAACAACATCTTGATTCAACGTCGCATCCATTGCAGACCCCTTTCCGGTCTTGGCGCGGTTAGTTCAGTCCTCGTTCGCCGGCAGACGCCACGGCAAAGTCAACGATTGCCTGGGCGTCTTCGGCACAAATAAAGCCCTGCGACACTTCGATCGCCGTGTCGCGCTCGCACAGCGCGCGGTAGTTCTCGAGCGATCCGTACAGTTCTTTGAGCATCGATGCCGAGAACGACTCCATGTGGCCAAACAGGCCGTCCTTGTCGCTCGTCTTATCGACCGTGCCCTGGCCCGGCTCCACCAAACTGGTATTGGAGTAGCGGGCAAACGGATGCTCGAGTAGGCAGGTGCGAAGGCCGCCCTTGGTGTTGCCCAGGGCATCCTTGACGTTCTCGCCGTTCGCATCCAGCTCGATGCGCGGGCATACCGCCGGAGCGACCCCCGTGCGCACCCATCGGAACAGGTTGCGAAACGCGGCGTGGAAGAGATACTGCGACGGGTAGGCGTTTGATTCGGCATGCTTGCCGACATACACCGGAAGGTGGTCGATACGCTTAAGGTCCTCGTCGTCCTGGTAATAGTCGACATAGCTCCACTGTGTGTCGTGGGAGGCGCCTGTCACCTCGTACAGCCGGTACTTAAAATCGGGATCGCCGCTATCGGGCATAAGCGTGCGCCAGCTCTCAAAGCGGCCGTTTTCGCTTTCGGTCTGAAGCGCGATAAACGGCTCTTCGACGTGCTCGACGCGCAACAGGTGATGCGCATACCCTCGGTTGCTCTCGTATTGGTTCACGGGGATGCACAGCGAATGGATGCCGCCACCGGACAGGTATCCGTCAAATACGCGACCGTCGCGGCGCGCGTCCTTGCGGTAGGCAAAGCTGTTGAGGTAGCGGAACAGATAGGCGCCAGACTGCGACCAACCCGTAAGGCAGATTGCCTGACGCGGATAGTCGCGAATCGGGTTGAGGTCGGAATCGCCGCGCAGCAGCCAGACAAGGTCGGTCAGCATGTCCCAAAACAAGCCCGTCTCGTAGGTAAGGTCCATATCGGGAAGCGCGCCGCCACGCTCAAGATCGACCGGATCAAAATCAAACGGACGCTCGGGGGTCGGATTTGCCCAGCTCATAAAGGCATAGCGGTCGGGGTTGAACTCCTTGAGCTTGGCGATGGTGTTGGGCTTGCTGGTAATGCCCACATAGATATCGCCGGAGCGCACAAACTCACCGTGACCCAGAATCCACATGCGCTCGATTTCCATGAACGACGTGGGGTTGATGATCTCGACGACCACATTGCCGCTCGCTTGGGACGGGTCCTTGGGAGCGCGCACGACGATGCGGTTGGAGTACGGGGCATCGGCCGTCATGACTTCGACGCCGCCATCTTCATCGACCGTGCGGTACACGTTGGCGGTACCGTCGATGCGATACTCGCGCTCGACGTAGCCCTTCGCGCTTAGATGACAGTAGCGCTCCGCACTCGAAAACGGATAGCTCTCATCCGTAATAGGCATTTCGGAAATACTGCCGATCATCGCTTCCCCCTTGGTTGTTGCGTTTGGTGAGACCAACTCTACTGGGGGCGCAACTTAACTTCTATCGATTCTTAAGTTGAATTACTAAATGTTTAGCTTAATGAACAGGCGGATGTTAAGCTCATTTTTAGTAAATGAATGATAGGAGCCACGATGGCCGTTACCGCAAAACAAATCGCTGACCAGCTGGGAATCTCGGCGGCTGCCGTTTCCCTTGCCCTTAATAACCGGCGCGGCGTAAGCGAGAAGACCCGTCAACTGGTACTGAGCACTGCTAAAGCGCTGGGTTATGACTTTAGTAAGATTAAGTTTGAACGCCAAAAGAGTGGGACTGTTGCCCTGGTCACCTTCAACCGACGCCGTATCTTCTCGACCCCGTTCTTCGCCGACATGCTCGCTGGAGTCGAGGCGACGCTCAGACATTCGGGATTCTCGTTTTCGGTGGTGAACTACTCCCCTGTCGAGAACGTGCAGCAGCAGATTGCCGACATCGCCGAGGCACGGTATGACGGCGTAATAATTCTTGCAACCGAGATGTACGAGTCGGACTTTATGCCGTTTGCATTGCTGGATTGTCCCCTGTTGCTGCTGGACTCATGCATGAGCGTTGGCGTCGATACGGTCAAGATTGACAATGCCGCCGGCGTGGCACTTGCCGTGCAATACCTGTATTCGAAGCACGGTTCGGTCCCCGGGATCTTGACAACGCCGGTCACCGTCGACAACTTTGCCGAGCGCCGCCTTGCCTACGAGCACACCGTTGGCCAGCTAGCCGGCTCGGAAAAGCGGGGAATCGTCCACGAACTCGCCGTCACTGCGGACGAAGCGTATATCGACATGCTCGACATTATCGATTCGGGCGAACCCCTGGCTCAATGCTATGTAGCGGTATTTGACGACATAGCCATCGGTGCCATGAAAGCCTTTATCGAGCGTGGCTATCGCGTGCCCGACGATGTGAGCATCATCGGCTTTGACAACAACGTCGGCGGCACCTACGTGCAGCCGCAGCTGACCACACTCAATGTTCCGTCGCAGTATATGGGTACTATCGCCGCGCGGCGTCTCGTCGAGATCATCGACGAGACCGAGCATCACCCGCTCAAGATCGAGCTGGGCGCATCGCTTATTAAACGCGGTTCCGCCTAGATCTCGCGCACGCTCTGGCGCTCGACAAAGTAGGTCGAGACGGCCGTCTTGCAGGTATAGCTCTTGGGATTGCGAATGTTGCCCACCAGGCGGCGCACCGCGATCTCGCCCACTTCGTGCTTGGGGACGTGCACCGTGGTGAGGGGCGGGTTGGAGAACGCGCCCACGGACAGGTCGTCGAAGCCGATCATCGAGATATCGTCGGGCACGCGAATGCCATGCTCGCTCAGCGCACGCATGGCACCCACGGCAAGCACGTCGTTCTCGGCAAAGAAGGCTGTCGGCAGATCGTCGCGCGAGACCGTGTCGAGCCATGCGCCCATGTCGCGATACGCGCCCTCGAGCGTAGTGCCCAGAGTGACACGCCATGCCGGGTTGGGCGTGAGGTCCGCGTCCTCCAGCGCCTGACGATAGCCGCGCTCGCGATCCTTAAAGGTACGAATGCGCAGGTCGCCTGCCAGATAGCCGATATGCTGGTGGCCTTTCTCAATCAGATGGTCCACGGCGCGCAGCACCGAATCGGTGTTGGCGATGACCACGGCGTCGAAGTACTGGCGGTCGCTCCAGCCATCGAGCACGATCAGGTGGGCGGCGGCGTTGGCGAACAGGGCGTAGTCATCCTCGCCCAGCTCGGTGCCCATCAGCACGATGGCGGCCGACGGATCGGCGATGAGACCTTCGACCTGCGGGCGCACGGCGTTCAGGTCGCTAAAGTCGAGCGAAACAAAGCTCGTGCTCATGCCGTGGCGGCGCGCTTGGCGCTCCACGCCCTCGATAACCGCGGGGTGGAATGTACTCTCGTCCAGGATGGCGCCCGTCTTGCGCGCGAGCACAAACTGGATGCTCTCGAGCTGCGTCGACTGCTGGTAGCCGAGCGACTGTGCGCACTCCAGAATGACCTTGGCGGTCTCCTCACTCACGCTGCGCTTGCGGTTGAGCGCGTTGGATACGGTTGCGGGCGAAAAGCCGGTGATGCGGCTGATCTCGCGGACACTTGCTTTGGCCATCGTTTCTCCCTAGCAACGGTCGCGGCTGAGGCCGCCGGCTCGACGGCTCTGCAACTAAACGACCGCAAATTCAAAGTAAACAGAATAGTAAATGTTTATTAGCAAGTTTAGCCTGTTGTCAAGCGAAGTGACACGACTATTCCCCCAACGGCCGTATTTTCCCGGTAGCCAATTTGGGACGGGGCTATTTTGACTACTTTTGTCACCAGATGATTTTTTAATCCCCGTCCCAGAAAAATCATTTGGCGCCAGGCCAGCCAAAACGGGACACCCCGAAAGTAGCCAAAAAAGCCCCGTCCCAAAAAGACTACTCGCAGAGACGCATGGCTTCTTGCACGGCGCCATACAGGTTGGCGTCGTTGCCGAGCTCGGCAACCTTGACCTGAGGCATGGGGATGCCGGCAAGAAAGCCCTCATAGCCCGCGAGTGCCGCGGGCATCTGGCTGCGAAGCGCATCGATAAGCTCGGGATGGCACGAAATGCCGCCCGCAATCACAAACACCTCGGGATCGAGCACCGCCTGAAGGTTCACGAGCATGGCATCGAATGTGCACGCATAGCGGTCGAGCGCACGCTGCGCCGCTTGATCGCCAGCCTCAATCCACTCAAAAACGCGACGGCCGTCTACCGTGCCATCGGCGGGCAAGCCCTTCTCGGCCACAACAAGATCGCGCAGCGCACGCCAGCCACCCGTGCCCGAAAACGTTCTGTCCGGCGACGCCGGCTTCGTCACATCGTTGCGCAGAAAGCTAAACTCACCCGCAAAACCATGTGCGCCGCGGAGCACGTGGCCGTCAATAACGATGCCACCGCCAATACCGGTGCCGATGGCAAGCACAACGCCGGTGCGGCACCCGCGCAGAGCACCCGCCGCGTACTCGCCGAGCGCGCAGCATTTGCCGTCGTTGTTGACCGCTACCGGTATGCCAAATCGCTCGTGCAGCATCTTTCCCAGCGGGCAGCCGTCCATATAGGTGAGCGCGCCGCCGCGATGGATGGTGCCGTCGGCATCGTCCTCATAGATGCCGCCGGGGGCGCTCACACCCACAGCAGACACGCGGTCGCGGAACGGCTCAATAAGACCGGCGAGGGCCTCAACCGCTTCATCCGCCGTGTTGAAATCGGTCGGCAGGCTACTGCGCTCGCGAATGGAAAAATCCTCGCCCAGCACGGCCCACTTGACTGCCGTACCGCCCACATCGATGCCAAAGTACTCTTTCATGTTGCTCCCATGTAAATGTAAATGCGCCAATAGCCTAGGCTCTTATTGCCCATGCAACCACAGGGGCCTCAAGCATATATTGGGTTTTAGGCTAACGGTCACGTTCACTCTATAAACGGCGTTTAAAGTGTTTTTAGCAGCTAGTTCTACAAGTACATCAACAAAGTGGCTAATTTGGGACGGGGCTTTTTTGACTGTTTTTCCACCCGATGATTTTTCTGGGACGGGGATCAAAAAATCATTGCCAAAGTAGTCAAAAAAGCCCCGTCCCAAAAAGACTACTTGGGGACGGGGCGCAAGGGCCGTTTAGCCAAGGACGCGGGCCATGCGCGTCTTAAACTCGGCGAGGAAGCGCGGGGCGTCGACGGTCAGCGCCACGAGCGCGCTCTTGTCCGGATCGGCCACGCGGCGCTCGTCGCAGATAGTGCGGCCGCGATACTCGCCGAGCAGGTCCACGCGCAGGTTGCAACCGAGTGCGCCCACAAGTGTGGGATCGATTGACACGGCAACGGCCAGTGGATCGTGCAGCGCGCAGCCGCCCAGGTAGGGCGCGTTCATCTCGTACGAGCCAATGTAGTGCTCGACCATACCCGCAAATGCGCAGCCGGCCATAGTGCCCGAGCCCGTCCAACCGGCGATATCGCGACGCGTGAGCACCACACGGTGCGTCACGTCCAAGCCCACCATGGTGAGCTTGCGGCCCGAGCGCAGCACGGCGTCGGCCGCCTCGGGATCACTCGCCATGTTGGCCTCGGCGCCGGCACTCACGTTACCGGGCACGGTAAGCGCGCCGCCCATCACGACCACGCGCCCGACGGACATCATCGCCGCCGCGTCGCGCTCCATGGCCAGTGCCATATTGGTGAGCGGTCCGGTCGCCACGTAGACCAGATCGGGTCCATAGGTGCGTGCGGCATCGATCAGATAATCGACCGCCGCGTTGCCTTCGGCTGTCGTCGCGCCCACCGGCTCGTAGGGAGATGCGGGCACGCTCGCGCCGCCAATGCCGTTTTTACCATGGATGAGCGTGGTGGACGCCGGCGGCGTATAGGGCTCGTTCGCCTTAATGGGACGATCGGCGCCCAGGTACACCGGCACCTCGGGGCGGCCCAGCAGGTCGAGTACCGCCAGACAGTTATGCGCCGATTGCTCGACGCGCACGTTACCAAAGCACGTGGTAATACCGACGAGCTCCACCTCGGGGCTCGCGATGGCGTAGGCGAGCGCCATGGCGTCGTCCACACCCATATCCAGATCAAGGATCAGCTTCTTGGTTGTCATTGTTCTACTCCGCTTCTCCGTCAATTTATAAACCGTCTAAACCAAACTTATGTTCAACTTCGGCGCGCGTAGGAATCGATTGCTGAGCACCCAGGCGCGACACCGTCACTGCCGAGGCGCGAGCGCCCGCGGCCATGCACTCAAAGAGAGGCAAGCCCTGCAGCCGAGCCGCCGCAAGCGCGCCGATAAACGTATCACCGGCGGCCGTCGTGTCGACCACCTCGCTGGAGAGCGCCGGCATGCGTAACAGCCCTCCGTCATCGCCGAGCGTAACCGACCCGGATCCGCCCAGCGTGATGACCGCGGCACCGGCGCCCTTGGCGAGCAAAGCCCCAAGCGCAGCGACGCAGCTCGCGTCATCCGTGGGCAAGATGCCCGTCAGCGCCTGGCACTCGGTCTCGTTGGGACAAACCAAGTCGACCGCAGGCCACGCGCCCGCCGGCAAGTCGCAGGCAGGAGCCGGGTTAAAGATCGTATAGAACCCCAGCCTGTGGGCGCAAGAGAGCGCCGCGGCCGTGGCCATCAGGTCACATTCGCCCTGGGCGATAAAGACGCCGCCGGCCGCCGGGGCGAGGTCGCAGATATCGGCGTCGAGCTCATCGGCCACCAGATAGCGCAGCGCGCAGGCAACGTCCTCGCCCGAAAGCGCATGGTTGGCACCCGGCGACAGCACGATACGGTTGTCGCTTTCGCAGCGGATGATGGTCGCCACGCCCGTTTCCACATCGTCTCGGCGCGCCACGAAGTCAACGCCCACGCCCGAATCCTGCAAGCCGGCGACCAGCGCTTCGCCAAAGGCATCGCGCCCGACGGCGCCGATCATGCACGTGCGCGCGCCCATGCGCGCGGCGGCGACAGCCTGGTTGGCACCCTTGCCGCCGGCGTTGGTGATAAAGCCGCTACCGGCGACGGTCTCGCCCGCACGCGGCATGCGCTCACACGCCACCGAAAGGTCCATGTTCATGCTGCCGAACACCGCAACGATGCCGCGATCTGCCATGGATACCTCCTCATCCGCGGGCTTTATGCCCACCGTCGGCCGTCAATCGTATGCTTTCGCACTCTATAACTTTAGTTCACTTTGATGTGAACGCGCGCTTGAGGTTGCGCCAGCAGCAAGCATTCACAGGAGCGGGCAGCTACAATGAATACGTGCTGATTATTCTCGTCATTGGATGATGTTTTATGGAACAACTCCCGCAATCGAGCCCACGCGGCACGCGCCGTGCGCCCGATAACCAGGCGCCACGCGAACGCCCGCGCGCCGAACGCCGCAACGGCGGCTCGCGACGCGCCCCGAGCCCCCATCGTGCGCCCGCCAACAAAGCGGACCGTGCCAACACTCCCGCCGCGGAGCAAGCGTCCACTCGCCCCAAGTCCCGCTACATCCCTGCCCTTGACGGCCTGCGTACGCTCGCCGTTGTCGCGGTGGTGCTCTATCACCTCAATCTTACGTGGGCTCAGGGCGGCTTGCTCGGCGTCACGATCTTCTTTGTGCTTTCGGGCTATCTGATCACGCGCCTGCTGCTCAACGAAGTCGCCAAGACCGGGCGCATCGACCTCAAGAGCTTCTGGATTCGCCGCATCCGCCGTCTGTTCCCCGCCGTGGTGACCGTCGTGGTGGTGACATGCGCGCTGTGCACGATTTTTAACCACGTGATGCTCACCAAGATGCGTCCCGACATCCTGCCGTCGCTGCTGTTCTTTAACAACTGGTGGCAGATCGCGCAGGACGTCTCGTACTTCAACGCCTTGGGCGACCCCTCGCCGCTCACGCACTTTTGGTCGCTCGCCATCGAGGAGCAGTTCTACCTGGTTTGGCCGCCGCTGCTGCTTGCCATGGTATCCATGCACATGAGCAAGCCCAACACGCGCCGCGTGGTTCTGGGCTTGGCTGCGGTTTCCGCCATCGCCATGATGGTGCTCTACAACCCTGCCGCCGACCCCAGCCGCGTGTACTACGGCACCGACACCCGCGTGTTCTCGCTGCTACTGGGCGCCTGGATGGCCTTTATCCCCGATCGCGATCTGGCGCCCGTGCGCCTCGCCCGCCGCCTGGGCCTCGACCGCCTGGTTGGCGACGCCAAACGTGGCAAGAATGCCGAGAACAAACAGGGCACGAAGGCCGGCAACGCAGCCGAGACCGCCCCGGCCCAGCCGAGCGCGCTCACGCGCTTTTGGTCCTCCCCCGCATCCATCGATGTGCTGGGCGTTGTGGGCCTGGTTGGCCTTGCCGCCATGGTCGCGCTCACCAACGGCTACACGGCGTTCCAGTATCGCGGCGGCACGCTGCTGTGCTCCATCCTTACGCTCATGGTCATCGCGGCCTGTGTGCAGCCTCAGGGAATGGTTGCCCGCGCGCTATCCGCCGAGCCGCTTGTATGGGTTGGCAAGCGCTCCTACAGCATCTACCTGTGGCACTATCCGCTGTTGCTGCTCATGAATCCGGTCGCCAACATCAACGATACGCCCTGGTGGCAGTACATTTTGCAGGTACTGCTGGTGGTCGCCGTGGCCGAATGCTCCTATCGCTTTATCGAGACGCCGTTTAGGAAGGGCGCCTTCGGACGCACCGTCTCCGAGTTCCGGGACGGCACCACCACGCCTGCCAATTGGGTGCGCGCGCATATTCCCGTTTGCGCCGCCTGCACTGTCGTACTGGTCGTTGCACTGGGCGGCTTGGTCTTTGTGCCCGAGACGTCTGCGCTCAGCGGCGAAGGTGCCGAGGTCCTCAACAAGGAAGCCAAAAACGCCACGCCCAAGGACCAGCAAGCGGCAGACGACACCGACAAGGACAACGACGGCTTCCCCGATGGATCCTACGACCTGCTGATGATCGGTGACTCCGTGTCGCTGCGCGCCGTGGATTCCTTCGACGGCGTGTTCCCGCACAGCCATATCGATGCCGAAAAGGGCCGCCAATTCGATGCGGGCCGTGCGACATTTGAGGGCTATATCCAGCAGAACCTTGCCGGCAAAATCGTGGTCTTTGCCCTGGGCACCAACGGCTTGGTGACCGACGACCAGATCGATGCCATCATGGCTGATGCGGGAGACAAGCGCATCGTGGTGTTTGTAAACACGCGCAGCCCACAGCCGTGGGTTGGTTCGACCAACCAGGCCATCGCCAACGCCGCCACGCGCTACAAGAACGTGCGCGTTATCGACTGGTACGGATACAGCGCCAACCGAAATGACCTGTTCGATGGCGACGGCACGCACCTGTCGACCACCGGCGTGACCGAGTATCTCAACCTGATCCACGATGCCGTTAAGAAGGACCTGCCCGTGCACCCCGAGGACCACGTCAACGACCCGCAGCCGGCAGCGGTCAAGTCTGCCACCGACGCGCTCGTCAACGCACTCGCCCTCAAGCCGCACAAGCTGGGCACTGACAAGTAATCCGGCAGTTAGGGACGTTCCTTATGTGCCGGCACTTGGGGACACTCCTGCGACAAGCGAAAGCTGCCCCTGGGCTGTCAATTCCAGTCCAGGGGCGGCTTTTTTCATCGTGTCGAAGGGCCGTGGGCAAAAAAGGGCAAATATGAGTACTGTTACCATTTTAGTAGCAGGCTAAATCGCCTAAAATGACGCCTGCACGCCCCTACAAACCCCTAGAGCGGTCAACCTGACTGGTTCAAGGCCTGATGAGGCGAATTTTAATGAACATACTATGCGTTATGTCCATTAACTTCTTGGACGTAACTGCTATTAGCTTAGCAACAGTACTCATATTTGATGTTTTTTGCCCACTGCCATATAACTAACCCCCTATAGCAAGCAAAAAACAGGCCGCAGCCCATTGCTGCGGCCTGCCCGAAGCCCCAAAAGGGACGTTAAGCGCTGTAACCCATCGCCTGCAGAACAAACATGACGACCGTCAGCACCGTAATCACACCGATAGTCGCCCAAGTGAGCACATTCCACACGCGGCCGTTGCGGTTAGTGCCCATAATGTGACGGTCAGCGGCAATAACCACCTGGAACACCAGAACCACGGGCAGCAGCACGCCATTGATGACCTGCGAGGTCATCATAATCTGGAACAGATCGACGCCGGGCATAAGCACCAGCACGGCAGAGATACCGATGATGGCCGTAATGATGCCGCGATAGACCGGGGCCTCGTCCCAGCTGCGGTCGGCACCGCGCTCCCAGCCAAATGCCTCGCAGATAGCGCTCGACGTAACGCCCGGCAGCACGCAGGCGGCCAAGAAGCTCGCCGCGACCAGGCCCGAGGCAAACAGTACCGTGGACCACTGACCCGCAATAGGCTCCAGCGCGCGGGCAGCATCGGCGGCATCGCTAATCTGAATACCCGCCGGGAACAACACCGTACCGGTCGTGATGATAATAAAGCCGGCAATGACATCGGCAGCAAGCGAGCCGCTCACGGTATCGATGCGCTGCAGCACGATATCGTCCTCGCCCGCGTTCTTATCGACCACGTTGTTCTGAGCCAAAAAGATCATCCACGGTGCGATGGTGGTACCGATCGTTGCGACCACGAGCGACACGTAGCTGGGGTCGTTTTGAATATTGGGGACGACCAAGTCGACCGCGACCTCGCCCCAGTTGGGGCCGGCCATAAACGCGGCGACGATGTAGGTCACGAACACGCAGCTTACCAGCAGCAAAATCTTCTCGATGCGCTGAAAGCTACCCGACATGGTAAGCATCCACACCAGCAGCGCCACGAGCGGCACCGAGATGCTCGCCGGAACGCCAAACAGGGCAAGACCACTCGCGATGCCCGCAAATTCCGAAATGGTCACAGCCGTGTTGGCGATCAACAGCGCCGCCATGGCCAACACGCTCTTGCGCACGCCAAAGCGCTCGCGAATGAGCGATGCCAGGCCCTTGCCCGTGACGCAGCCGCAGCGCGCCGCGGTCTCCTGCGTCACGATGAGCAGCACAGTCATGACGGGAAGCATCCAGAGCATTTTGTAGCCATAGCTGGCGCCCGCGCTGGAATACGTTGCAATGCCGCCGGCGTCATTGCCCGAAAGCGCCGCCAGCAGACCGGGGCCCATAGCGCCAAAGATGGCCGCGATGGTCAGCTTTTGCTTGGTGCCCGACTTTTGCTTGGTATTTTGCACGCGACCACCTAACCCATGACTGACATGGCGAGCAGCACCGCGGCGATGCAATACGCCACACACGAGATCATGACGGCAATGACGTTCATGGCGGTGCCCGACGTGTTGAGGTCATGCTCGTCACGCCAGAACAGCACCATCAGGTAAATCACGGCACTCATGTTGCCAACCAGGCAAATGATGGCAGCGATATTAAAACACCCGGTAAAGAGTTGCTCCTCAAACATGGACGCATCGGGGAACGCAGCGGTGCGCACCAGCTGGGAGCACAGGTAGGTCACGAGTGACAGAATCAGGCCCATGCCCGTGCTCTGGAAGAAGAACCCCAGATACGGCTTGGGCTCGTCGTCGTGACCGTCATACTCCAGGAAGTAGTTCTTGACGAACGACACCATGCGCGAGGCCGCCAGCAGCACGAGCGGCATGGCGCACATGGGGAACACCACCAGATGCGCGGAGCCGAGCGCCGTTCCCAGCACGGTCGCCATGATGCACGATGCGATGCCCCATACAACAACCCAGTACTGACGATGCACGAACCAGCTGAGCACGTTCGTCGAGTCGTCCGACGCGCTATCGCCCGAGCCGACACCGGCGATCTGCAGGTCCTCCTGATGCTCCTCGGCGATAACGTCCATGGCGTCGTCGAAGGTCACGATACCAAGGATATGACGATTCTCGTCGCAGACGGGGATGGCGACCAGGTCGTACTTGGTCATCTCGTCCGTTACGTCTTCCTGGTCGTCGTCGGGCGACACGTAGACCAGGTCGCGATAGGCCAGCTGGCCCAGCGTGGCGTCGCGATCGGCCACGATCAGCGTGCGCAGCGAAAGCACGCCAGTCAGCATGCCGCTCGGATCCTCGGTATAGACGTAGTAGACGCTCTCGAAGTCCTCGTCGAGCTCGCGAATCGCCTCGATGGCATCACCGACCGTTGCCGTGGCGGGCAGGGAGACAAACTCCGAGGTCATGATGCGGCCGGCGGTGTTGTCCTCATACCCCAGCAGGTTACGAATCGCCTTCTCCTCCTTGACGCCCATCAGGCGCAGGAGTTTCTCGGCCTTCTCGTAATCAAGCTCATCGATCAGGTCGGCTGCATCGTCCGGGTCCATCATGGCCAGCATCGACGATGCGTCGGTGTCGGACAGGCCCTCGAGCATCTCGGTCATAAGCTCGTCGTCATCGAACTCCGAGATAGCTTCGGCTGCCTGGGCAGTATCGAGCTGCGCAAACACCTGCGCACGCAAGCGCGGGTCGAGCTGCTCGATAATGTCGGCGATGTCGGCAGGGTGCAGCTCGCCGAGCGTCTTGTGCGACACCGAGAGTTGAATGTTCTTGGTCGAGCGGTCGAGCAGGTCCATGTAGGACCAGGCGATAATGTCCTCGCTGAGCGGCTTGCCCAGGTGCTTCATAAAGCCCTCGACGACGTGCTCGAGCGCGGGGCTGATGGCGCGTAGCAGACCGCGGGCACCGACCTCGGCGCCCAGCAGGCGCAGCTGATTTTCGCCCGACATGGAAAACTTGATGTCGTTGACGCGCACGACCTTCATGCCCTGCGTGTCGACAATCTGCTTATTGAGAACATCGCGCGCCAGCAGGAGCTCGGTCGGCTGCAGGTACGAGAAGCGAATGTTGGTGGCAGACGTATTGAGGTACACGCCCGTCTCGTCGATACGGTCGACCCATTTGCGCCAGCTGATCATGAACGGCGTCTTGCCGGGACCGCGGAACGCGAGCGACGTCACGTGCGGAAAAACTTCGCCGGTTGCAATGCCAAAATCGTTGACCACGCCGAGCTTTTCGCCGTCGACGTCCAAGACCGGCAATTTGAGCATCTCACTCAGATAATTCAATGGTGCTCCCCATCATTATTCCTCCGGACGCGGCCGCGCGTGCGGCGTCCGGGGGCTTCTGGATATGTATACGCATGCGCGGGCGGCACGCCGCTCGACGCTTACACCCCGTGCATGCGCAAAAAAGCACCTGCATGGGGTCATCGACTGTATGGTCGAGGTTTGGATTTCACCTGTAACCTTTCTCTTGACCCTCATTAACCGCAGTAACTATAGCATCAGCATCGCCCTGCGGCATCGATTTTATGCGCTGCACATTGCAGGCATACCAAACGCTGACGTATCCGTGACATAGCCATTGGGTGTTCCTATAGTTTTGTCAACCGTCGGGGCTACTCCCGGTAGGGCACCCGGTCGCGCATCACGGCGTATATCGCCCTGAGCCGCTTCCTCGCGACGGCCTTGAGC
>DAWCEJ010000026.1:0-3413 GCA_052274955.1 Collinsella sp. | reverse complement strand
TCCAAATCGCTACGGAGGCAGTACGCCACTGAGCAAGGGGGGGGGACAATTATTTCTCACGGCGACCTCCTCCCCGCTTGATGACGAGCGCGGCGACAATAGCCGCCACTCCGATGGCAGCCAAAGCCGCCACCAGCACCAACGTTCTATCTCCCGTCGAAGGCATAAAGCCTCGACTTGCTTCTTTGCTTGGGGTGTTGAGCACCGACAGTTCAATCGAACCCGTCCCGGCATCGGCGGCATCAACCCGCAGAGGGCTTTCGGCCGATACGGTTACCTTGGGCTTCGCGGCGGCCGCTTGCTTGACGTCCAAGCCATCGGCCGTAACCGTCACCGTTCGTTTGCCCTCAAAGGCGGTGTAGCCCTTGGGCGCCGCGACCTCCTCAACGGTATAGACGCCCGCGTCCGCGCCGTTCAGCTCCACGCGGCCATCCCCGTCCGTCACAACGTACGAATCGGCATCCGTCGTCCACGTACCGTCAGCCGCCAGCGTGCGACCACGGTCATCAGTGATGCGCAGCTTGGCGCCCGCAAGGGGTTTGTCATCGGCACTTGAGCGCTTGATAAGGCTGAGCCCCCAGGTGTAGGCCGTCGCATCGTCGCTCGGCGTTCGGGTGAAGCCGGCATCGCCGGACTGGTCGGCGAAGGGAGAGCGCGGGTAGCGTAGGTAGACCTCGTTGGGGTTGCCCTTGGCGGCTCCTCGATTGCAGTTGGCCCCCAAGGGTGCACTGTAGACAACGACCACGCGGGCGCCCGCGGTGACGACATCGGCCCCGCCGAGCGCAGCGACCAGGTCGCCGGTGCGCACGGTGAAGGTGCTCCCCTCGACCGATGCCACGCACTGTGAAGTTATCTCTATCCACCCCTTAGCCGGCGTCGAGCTAACACTGCCGCCCTCGCATGTGACGGCGTCGAAGCCTCCATCCGCGCCCGCCGCCACGTACACGCGCATGCTCGCTGCGACCTTGGAGGGGTCGAGCCCCGCGCTCATGGTGTCGACGAACTGCACCGTGTAGGTGTCGTAGGCGGTGAGGCCCGCCGGGACCGTGGCGGAGAGGCGCCAGTACAGGTCGTCGGCGACCGTGGCGTCGGCGGCCTTCTGCCACGCGGCCGTGCTGTCCTCTAGCACGTGCTTGGCCGCCTTGGGGGTCGCCGCCTTGGGCTTGACGGTGACGGCGCTGCCGCCGACCAGGGCCATGATCGGCGCGGTGCCCGCCTCACCCTGGCCGATGGCGTCGTCGTCGGCGACGATGAGCCAGTAGCCGCAGGGCAGCTCGGCAGCCGCGCCCGCGTTAAGGGGCACGAACACGGCACCTGCTTTGACAATCGCGCGGGCAAGCTTTGCCGTCAGCGCGGTCGTCATGTGCCCGTCGGCATTCATCCATTCGGCGGCCTCTTGCGCCGTCGATGCCGAGCCATCAAGCCCCGCATCATGAAGCACGGGGAGAACAGCTTGGCGAACGGCGTCATTCGCCCACGTTATGTCAGTTGCGACCTTTTGGTCGGCATCGGCGTCGTCAATAACGGTCGCCGAAAAGAGCTGATACGCGTCATACCGAGTCGCGACTGTACCGCCTACCGTAATGGCTCCGGTGTCGGCAGCATGAGCCGTCGCAGGGGCAATCGCGAAAGAGAAGACGGCAACCATGACCATCGCCATGACGGCCAACACGTGACGGAGCGGCCTACTCATTGCGACCACCTCGATCCAGATCGCGATGGCGACGAGCATGCATCCACGTCGCGGCAAAGCACAACATCGAAGCGCCGGCCAGATACGTCATAGTCAAGCCGGCCCCGCCCGCCTCAGGAAGCGTGGTCGAGTACCTGTTGGTAAAGGTCGGCGGGGTCGAGGAATCGGTACCGTCATAGGTGACGGCGGTGTCGAGCTGATTCGTGCCATTGGTCACCGTAACCGTGACCTCATGCTTAGCCGTATCGTAGGTGATGTGGTCCTTCACGTTATTTTTAGCGTCATCAGGGACGATCTCAGAGATGGTGTAGTGGTACTCGCCGACCTTGTTGTAATCGACACTGAAGGATACACTGCCATCGGCGTCGTTGGTCACCGTCTTGAGAACCCTGCCCTCACCGTCCTTGAGCTCGAACGAGAACTGTCCTTCCTTGAAGGTTCCACCTTCAAGCACTTTCTTTGCCTTTATCGTCGCTTTGCCTTCAAGGGGCGCGTCATACACCCAAATCTCTGTATCTGACGTTATCTCCGCATCGGCACCAAGCAGAGACCTCGCCGTGCTCATGGCTTGCTCGTATTGCTCGCCGCTCTCGGTGCCTTTGAGCAGAATCCATGTTGGTTGGGCGACGTGATATCCGGCAGGAGCCTCCGTCTCCTCAAGGCAGTAAAGCTTGCAGGAAGCCATGGCGTTCGAACTTGTTCCAAAAGTCGCACTCCCGTCAGAACCAGTCGTTTCGGTGGAAAAAACCGTCTTTGCGCCATCAACACCGGCACCGCCCTGCGCCTTGTCCATGTCAATCTCATAGAGTTTGAACGTAGCCCCAGCCAACGGCGCGGTAACGTCCTCTTCATCCACTTTGTGGACCACAATGCCGTACCCCGCTCCGCCTCCAGATGCGCCGGCATCTATGTCATATTCACGCTCGTGTTTTACATAACCGTCTGCAACACCTTCAAGCTCTGCCTCATTAGAGAGGGACACTTTGCTAGACTCGCCAGACGAGATGACGTCATATTCGATTTTCAGGTACTTCTGGTCGGGAAGCTTCAACGTCAATCGCTGCTGCTTTCCGGCGCCCTCATCAACCAAATCGAGAGCTGTCTTGTATTGTTCTTTCGCCAACTCGTGCCAAGTGCCATTGTCACGCTCAGACACGCTAAGCGACGAAGGCACAAACGTGCATTTGGAGTCCATCACATCGAACAGATCAAGATAGTCGGTTCCACTTTTTAGGTCCAATGCCGATTCATTAACAAAAATGGTGTAGTGAATTCGCTTGCTATTACTTACCGATGTACCGGTCTTTGACAATACATTGTTCTTGATCTGTACCGTATCAGAGCCCGCCTTAAATTCTTTATCACCCGAGCTTGCGCTTGCCGAGTTCGTGAGCTCACCGAGATTCTCTGACGTATCGACCACCGACCTTTTGACGGCAGTTGAATACGTCAGCTTTGCATATCCCGTGTTATTGCCTAGCTTTTCCGTTGGAATCGAAAACGTAACCGTCTGGCGATCGACGGCAGGCGTCAGCAAGACATCCGAAACCTCGGTTTTCTCCCTCTCATGCTCCCATCCGTACACCGCCGTACCGTAGGGATTTGAATACAAAGAATATTTAGCCGTGCCGGGAAAATAGGCCATTCCCTCAGGAAGCTTATCTTTGACAACGACATCGTTGCCATTAAGCTTGCCCGCGCCATAATACTCGCCGGCAGG
>DAWCEJ010000025.1:0-3929 GCA_052274955.1 Collinsella sp. | reverse complement strand
ACGTCGAAGGACTCGCTCCCGCGACGGCCCTCCGCCATGCCGCAGCTGACGAAATGGCGCAGAACGGCAGCGTCGTCAACGAACCTCAGGCCGCCCCTGACGGTTGTAAAGGCGCTCAGGACGTCTCCGTTGTTGGAGGTATAGAAGTCGAAATCGTAAACGGGGGAATAATCCGTACCGCCCTGCGAAACGACGGCGCCCGCGAGGGAGCCGCATCCGGTCGCGATCCTGCCCTCAGTGCGACCGCTGTTGAGGTAATGGCCATATAGAGCGGTGAGGTTGGCACCGAATGCGCGACGAAGGTCGGGGTATCTGTTGTAATAGCTAAGCACGTCGAAGGACTCGCTCCCGCGACGGCCCTCCGCCATGCCGCAGCTGACGAAATGGCGCAGAACGGCAGCGTCGTCAATCATTACAACGCCAGCGGGGCTTCGTTTAGAAAAAGCGTTGCGAATGTCTTCGTTATTCGATAGATAAAAAGAGGGGTCGTAGACGGAAGAATAATCAACGCCATTGATAGTCGTAGCGTATCCCTTAATCTTTGAGCATCCGGTCCCATGCCTTCCTTCTGCTTTTCCAGCTGTGACGTAATGCTCGTAGTACTTCACTAAATCAAAGCCAAAGGCACCCCTTAAATCTGGATACTCATTAAAGTAGCTCTGCACGTCAAAAGAGGCAGAACCGCGCCTACCTTCACTCATACCATAGTTAATAAAATGGTCTAGAGCTAAATCGCTATTTCCAGCCGTAGCTTTGGCAACGTCGGGATTATTCGACAAATAGTAATTCGCGTCGAATACGGAAGAATAATCGAGCCAAGTTGACTTAGGAAATTGCGCAATGATCGCATCGGCATCGGCCTCGCCAAGACGCTTGCAGCCCTCATCGCTAAAATAATTCAACACGTCCCCCGCATTAGAAATAAAGCCATGCTCAATTAGAATGCCGGGAATACCTTGTTCGCGGGCGCATCGGATGACCGCAAACTCATCTCCAACTTCCATTTGGAATACACCGCGATAGCTGAGCCCCATAGAAGCGAGGTTGTTCATCACTTTATTCGCAAGCTCCACAGAAACTTGCGTGTAATCATATTCATTGGCAGTAGGGGCATATACCTCAGCACCATGGGCAACAGGCGAACCGGAATTGATATGGAAGCTAACAAAGGCCTGCGCGCCTTGGCTCACGCATCGTTGGACACGATAAAGGAAATCATTCCCGGAGTAGCCACCGCTTTGCTCGCGAGCAAGAACGACTTTAAAGCCATACGCCTCAAGCTTATTCTTGCAAGCAGCAACGATCTTCCAAGTTAGATCCGCCTCACTCTTTCCATTTCCCTGCGCACCGGGATCAGTGCCGCCATGGCCAGCATCAAGGGCAATTACCCGAACGTTTTTTCGAGCCGAGCGTGCAGCATAAGTAGAAATGCCGTCTGGTGAATCGGCGCACTCCAACGCCTGTTTGATCGATTGAGCCTCAACGGCATTGCCTTCACCGTCTGCATAGTAAACGGAAGTGCCCTCGGAATTAGCAGAGCCGTCAACAACCGCAAAAGAATAATCCCTGTCAGAGAGATCAATCTCATGTTCAGTATCATCGCCCAGAAGAACATAGCTTATTGAAGTAAGAAAATATGTATTGAGCTCTAGATTCGAGCCGAATGTAAATGCAGCAGAATTAGCAGCCTGTGCTGTAGCGTCAACAGCTCCCTGAACTCCATTGGCGCTCACATAGTTAAGCCTTGCGGAAGCGATGGTATCGCTGTCATTAGGAGTCGCAAACGCGACGACTTGGTCGGTCCCACTGATAAGGTTCGGATAGGCAAGGTATATATATTGAAAAGAAGAATCAGTCGATTCGGTTTGCGGCTCAGTCAAAGAGGCATCTACACCAAAATCCTCATCAGCCGAATCGTCGACGTCCGACGGCGACGACTGCTCGACAGTCATGTCTCCGTCGGCAGTGCCCTTGTCGCGTGAAGCTACGCCATCGCCTGCTGACACAGCATCTGATGAAATATCAACAGATTGCACGCTATTCGCAGCATAAGCAGCGGCTACAGGACTCATCAAGGGTGAAATAGTTAAAAGAGCAGCTAAAGAAAACGCTGTTGAGGCACGCAATGCCTTTTTCATATCGTATCCCCCATCACAAATAATGATACTAAAGGTAAATTATCTTACAATCTCCCCCGCATCGGAAGTCCAGTTGTCCAAAGCACGGGAATTGTTATAAAGGCAGATGGAAACCTGCCCCTATTAAAGATAGCAAGCGTACTCAGCAAGCTTTTTTCGTCTCTAACAGTTTAGATAACAGGTGATGATTCGGGGACCGGAAGGTCCCCGAATGCTATGCTCTTCCCAGCCAAACAAAGAATCCGCCCGAGCGCCCACCCGGATCTTTGTTTGGCGACAATCCCTCCGGGTGGGCGCTCGGGCGGATGGGACAGATCCATATGGGAAGAGCGAACCCATTCAGAGCGCTCGTGGCGGGCCTCGCCGCCGACGAGTTCCTGCTGCTCAGAGAAGCCGCCGACAAGAGGCGCTGCCGCGACTAGGTCGGCGTCGGCACGCTGGCCGAGGCCGCAGCTGCCTATCGCCGGACTCGAAATGCCCGGGGTGCGGCGCACGAGGCACCTGGAGGGACGGCCCCGCCGCAGCCGGGGTCCCTAGGTGGCGCTGCCGATCCTGCGGCAGGAGGTTCAACTCCCTCACCAGGACCGTCCTCGAGCACTGCCGAAAGCCGCTCCTCGCCTAGTCTCCTTCATCAGGCTCATGCGCCACAACGCCCCCGTCGAGTGCGCGGCCGAGCTGTACGACGTCAACCACAAGACCGCCTTCGAGCGGCGACACCGCGCGCTCACCACGGTGTCCGGTTGCCAGGACCGGATCGTGATATGCAGCACCGTCTGGGTCGCCGAGGCTTACATCAGCGACACCGACCTCTCTAAGGGCTTCGGGCAGACCCGCAAGCGTGGCCTCTCCCGCCAGAAGCCCTGCATCTGCGTCGTCCTCGATGCGGTCGTCTGCGGCCACGGGAAGCCCAGCTCGGCGCGCTTGAGGGATACCATGGGCGGCAGGATAGCGCCGGGGTCGCTACTGATCCACGACCTCGAATGGGCCCACGGCGTGGCCTGCCGCTCGACGCGAGACGGCGCGAGGCCCCTTTTCCAGGTCTTCGCCGACGCCTACGAGAGGCAGGCGGTGGTGATCACCACGAACCTGGAGTTCAGCAGGTGGGGGGCGGCGTTCGGCGACGACCAGATGGCCGCCGTCATAACTGCATCATCCACCACGGGAGGCTCGTCCAGTTCCGCGGGGAGTCCTACCGCGTGCGTCACGCCCTCATGCGGGAGGGGTAGGTGCTCAAAAAGGGCGCACGCGGCCGGTGCATGCCCTGCTCAAATCCCGATGCTCTTTTTGCTCAAATCCTCTTGACGAAACACGCCAGATTCCCGGCGTCAGCTACAAAAAAACCCGGGCAAACCAACGGCGGCGCCCGATCCGCATTGAGAATATTGAAAGGCGCCGGGGATCGCTCGTGTCAATCCTGATCTAGAAGATACAGTGAATACTAGACTCATCCATCCGCAACCGGCGGCATGGCCGCAACGAAATAATCGCCATCCAATCGAAACGAAATTCATATCTCAATGCTAAGTTTGACCACAAAGACTATGAATCAAACGGGAGTTTAAAGCGAAATCTATACGCGCGAAGAATTCTTATCAATGACCTCTTCGGCAACACATTTAACTAAAGGAATCTCATAGGAAAGTGCGCGATCGTGCTTAAAAGGAATAAACGCACCGTAAGTTTGTTTTTTACTGTGAACAATCGCATTTCTTACTTTATAAATTCGGGAAGCTATTAATCCGGCTACATTATCGGATTCCCAATCTATAACTGGAGCATCAGATTCAAATT
>DAWCEJ010000024.1:0-3811 GCA_052274955.1 Collinsella sp. | reverse complement strand
GTGGTGGTGGAGTTCAAAACGACGGTGTAGATCTCGTCGCCGTCGCGGTTGTAGGCGCTCGTGAAGCAGTAGCCCGCGTCGTCGGTGGTGCCGGTCTTGCCGCCAATGTTGCCATCTTGGCCCAGCAAATAGTTATGCGTGTCCATGGAATGCGAATGGTCGGTGCCGTCGGCGCCCGTGACCTCGATCCAGGAATCCTCGCTCGCTACGACCTCGCGGATCGTATCGTTTTTCATGGCCTCCTGCATCATCAGTGCCACGTCATGTGCGGTTGAGTGCATATCGCCAGCCCACTCATCAAAGTCCAGACCATGCGGGTTTTCAAAAAGCGTACCGGTGCAGCCGAGCTTCTTAGCGCGCTCGTTCATGGCCTTCACAAAGGTTGCCTCGGCGTCTTTGGTCTTAGGGTCGATCTTCTTGCCCACATATTCGGCGAGCACGATGGCGGCGTCGTTGCCCGAGGGAATCATCAGGCCGCGCAGTGCCTGCTCCACGGTAAGCTCGTCACCTTCGAGCAAGCCGGCGGTCGAATTACCCACGGTGGCTGCGGCGTTGCTCACCGTGACCTTCTCGTCCATCTTGCAATTCTCGACGGTTAGGATTGCGGTCATGACCTTGGTGATCGAGGCGATTTTGACCTGCTCATCGGCGCCGCGGGCATAGTAGACGGTGCCGTCTTTGCCCATGACGAGGGCATTGGTCGCATCGATATCGGGCAGGTTTTCTGCCGTGATGCCGCGCGCATCGGCGGTTTTGCCGCAGACATTGTCGGTCGTGAGCACTTGGGCGCCGGCGACGGTGGGCACGCCAGCGGCAAGGGCGATAGCGCAGACAAAGCCGGCGGCAAGCTGGGCTGAGCGCTTTGCAAAAGAGGTGAGGGACTTCACAGATTTCGCTTTCGACGGGACGGTCTCTTCTGGAACTAGAGTATATCGTTTACCGGTGTCGGCGATCATCGCGTGCGCGCGTGGCCCACATCCGCGCCCGAACGGGCACAAGGGTGCTTAAGGCCGACTTAATCACCCACGCTTGTTGTGTGTGGCGTGCGCCCCCTCGGGCATAATGGAGCGCGAGAGGAGCACGCATGAACGAGCGCATTTTGGTAGTTGATGACGAAAAGGCCATCGCCGACTTGGTTGGTATCTACCTTACAAAAGAAGGCTTTGACGTACAGGTCGCCTATAGCGGGGCCGATGCTGCCAAGGCAATCTTGGAGCAGGAGTTCGATCTTGCGCTGCTGGATGTCATGCTGCCCGATATCGATGGGCTTGAGTTGCTGCGTACGATCCGTTCCAGCCATACCTATCCCGTGATCATGCTGACGGCGCGCGATGCCCAGCAAGACAAGATCGAGGGCCTTTCGCTTGGCGCGGACGATTACGTGGTTAAGCCGTTCCGCCCGCTGGAGCTCATCGCGCGCGTGCACGCTCAGCTTCGTCGCTACACCAGCTACGGTAGCCGTGCGCAGGCGGCCGAGTCGCCGACCATCCAGCTCGACGGCCTAGAGATCAACCGCGATGCCCGTTCCGTAACGGTGGACGGTGCGCCGGTTCGCCTCACGCCCATCGAGTATTCCATCTTGCTGTATCTGGTCGAGCATCGCGGCAGTGTGGTGGCCGTGGAGGATCTGTTCCGCGCGGTATGGAACGAGGATTTTATGCCCGGCTCCAACAATACGGTGATGGTGCACATTCGCCACCTGCGCGAAAAGATCGGTGACGACGCTCAAAAGCCGCGCTTTATCAAAAACGTCTGGGGCGTCGGCTACATAATCGAATAAGGCCTTTGATGGTGGGGAAGTGGATATGACAAAAGACGATAGGCAGGCATTCGAGGTGCCCGATCGACTCTTTGAATACGTGAGGTCGGTCGTCGACAACCGCGCGCTTGCAACGGTGCTGCTCTTTTTGCTGAGCCTGCTGCTGATTGGCATCGATAGCATCGCTGGAATCTTGGCGGTGCTGCTTGTCGGCTTTTTGCTGATCGATCGATTTGAAGTCGTGCGCCGCTGCGTGGTGATTGGCGGTGCCGCGTGGGCCATGACGTTGGCGATTGGCGCCATGGCGCTCGGCGGCATCGAAGGGCCGGTGCTGTTCGATGCCGTCTTTGTATTCAACATGCTTGGCTTTGTGCTGGCGCTTGCCGTGTGCGTGCTGTTCTTTTGCGGCCGCGCCCTGTACTACCAGGGCTACGAGCAGGGCGAGCAGCATGCCGATTGTGTGCTGGCCGCTCGTATTCAAGATCGCCTGATCGATCACCCCGACACCTGGGATAACATCGACGGCGACTTCCTGGAGGTCGAGGGCGCACTCAACCGTGTGCGTGATCGCGAGCGCAAGGTGCAACAGGCCTTGCGTGACGAGTCTCATCGCAAGGACGATCTGGTCACGTACTTGGCACATGACCTACGCACCCCGCTTGCCAGTGTGGTGGGCTATCTTTCGCTGCTGCAAGAGGCTCCTGAGCTGCCGGTTGAGCAACGTGCGCACTTTACGGGCGTGGCGCTCGACAAGGCGCACCGGCTCGATGCGCTCATCGAAGAGTTCTTCGATATCACGCGCTTTGACTTCCACGATATCGTGCTCACGCGCGGCTATGTTGATCTGGGGTTGCTGCTGGCTCAGGTGGCTGACGAGTTCTATCCCATCCTCAACGAGCAGCATAAGGAAGCCCAAGTTGATATTCGCGAGGACCTGACGGTGCTCGTGGATGGCGACAAGATGGCCCGCGTGTTCAACAACATCATGAAAAACGCCGTCGCCTATAGCTATGAGGGTTCGACTATCACGATTGAGGCCAGGCGCCAAGACGATGGCGGCGTGCGCGTGCGCTTTATCAATCAGGGCGATCCTATCCCTGCGGCTAAGCTCAAGGTGATCTTTGAGAAGTTCTATCGCCTGGATGCGGCGCGTGCGACCAATCGCGGTGGTGCCGGTTTGGGCCTTGCTATTGCCAAGGAGATCATCGCGGCACACGGCGGTACCGTTGCATGTGAATCGACGCCCGAACACACGATATTCACCATCGAGCTGCCCGCCGCATAGCTAGCGTGCCCTTACAAACACTTGACAATGTGCTCACGTGCGTATGAGCCGCGATTCCTACTATCGATACTGCTGAATTGATATCGATATGGAGGTGTGCGGTATGACGGCTGCTGCGGCTGTGGAGCCCACGAAGCTTGAAGAACTCATGGAAGCGCAGGCCGAGGCCGCGCATGAGCGCGAGGTTGGGGATGCGACTCGCCCCACGGCAGAGGATCTTGCCGCCTCGCCGACGCGCATCGACGTCGAGGGCCTCGACCTGTTCTATGGCGACCACCATGCGCTCAAGGACGTGAATATCAAGATCCGCGACAAGCAGATCACCTCGTTCATCGGGCCTTCGGGCTGCGGAAAGTCCACGTTGCTGCGCTGCTTTAACCGCATGAACGACGGCATCAAGGATTGCCGCATCGAGGGCAAGATTGCGCTCGATGGTCAAGATATCCTGGGCGATTGCGACATCTGCCGTTTGCGCCAGCGCGTGGGCATGGTGTTCCAACGCCCCAACCCATTTCCCATGAGCATCTACGACAACGTCGCCTACGGTCCTCGCGGTATGGGTGTGCGCGACCGCGCCGTGCTCGATGAGCTGGTCGAGGACTCCCTGCGTCGCGCTGCCCTGTGGGACGAGGTCAAGGACAAGCTCAAAGAGTCGGGCCTGGGTCTTTCGGGTGGACAGCAGCAGCGCCTGTGCATCGCCCGCGCACTTGCCGTGAAGCCCGACATTCTGCTGATGGACGAGCCGACTTCGGCACTCGACCCTGTGT
>DAWCEJ010000023.1:0-1705 GCA_052274955.1 Collinsella sp. | reverse complement strand
CGCGGTAATCGTGCTTTACGACCACGACGTGCTCGATCACGTCGCGCACATAGCCCATGTTCACAAACTCGGCGAGCGGCACGCGGCCGGCACCCGTCAGCTCAACGTACGAGTCGAGCGCCAAAAAGGCGGAGAGCACGTCCGAAAAACCAAAGCGGCCGTAGATGCTGCCACCCACCGTGGCGGTATTGCGAAGCTGCACGCCCACGATGTCGTGAACGGCAAACTCAAATACGTTGTTGACGAGCGCGTTGAGCTCGGCATGGCGCTCGAGCTGGCGCAGGGTGCACATGGCACCGATGCGAAACTCGGTCTCGGTCTCCTCGATCTGATCGAGTCCGCAGGCCGAAAGGTCAATCGCCGTCGCCACACGACGTGAACCAAGGCGCATCCAGATGCCGCCGCCCACAATCTTGTTGTTGCGGTTTTTCTGCAAGAGCTCATAGGCTTCGGCCGCGTTTCCAACACGGACGTAGGTACCGAACTTGAGCACGTTCTCCCCCATCTCTTTACTTGTCCAGTATCTCTAAGTGTACCAAACGAGGGCGCACGACCCTCACCACCATAGAAAAAGGCTCCCGGCAGGAATTGTCGGGAGCCTTAGCGCATCAGCGAGTGCTGTACGGAGCTATGTCAGGCTGAATTTAGCAGACGCCCTGAGCGAGCATGGCGTCGGCGACCTTCAGGAAGCCGGCGATGTTGGCGCCCATGACAAAGTTGCCCTCCTGGCCATACTCCTTGGCGGTGTCGTCCACGTTGTGGAACATGCCGCGCATGAGCTGCTCGAGCTTGCCGTCGACCTCCTCGAAGGTCCAGGACAGGTGCTCGGCGTTCTGGCTCATCTCGAGGCCGGACACGAGCACGCCGCCGGCGTTGGCAGCCTTACCGGGCATAAAGGCGACGCCGTTCTCCTGGAAGTAGGTCGTGGCCTCGATGGTCGTGGGCATGTTCGCGCCCTCGCCGACCACCTTGCAGCCATTGGCGACGAGCGCCTGGGCGTCCTCGAGCAGCAGCGTGTTCTCGCGAGCGCAGGGCAGCGCGATGTCGCAGGGCAGCTGCCACACGCCGCGGCCGTCGCCCTCGTGCCACACGGCACCGGGCTTCTCGTCAACGTACATGGCGAGCGTGACGCCCTTGTCGTGGCCGGAGCGCTTCTGGTTGTAGACGTGCTCGAGCACGGAGTAGTCGATGCCGTCGGGATCCTCGACCCAGCCGTGGGTATCGGAGCAGGCCAGCACCTTGCCGCCAAGCTGGGAAACCTTCTGGACGGCGTAGATAGCGACATTGCCGGAACCGTGAACGACGACGTTCTTGCCCTCGAAGGAGTCGCCGCGGCTCTTGAGGTACTCGTCCACAAAGTAGACCAGGCCGTAGCCGGTGGCCTCGGTACGGGCGAGCGAGCCGCCAAAGGAGAGGCCCTTGCCGGTGAGGACGCCGGTCCACTCGTTGGTCAGGCGCTTGTACTGACCGAACATGTAGGCAACCTCGCGGCCGCCAACGCCAAGGTCGCCGGCGGGAACGTCGGTGTTGGGGCCAATGTGGCGATAGAGCTCGGTCATGAAGGACTGGCAGAAGTGCATGATCTCGTTGTTGGACTTGCCCTTGGGGTCAAAGTCGGAGCCGCCCTTGCCGCCGCCCATGGGAAGGGTGGTAAGGCAGTTCTTGAGGATCTGCTCAAGGCCAAGGAACTTAAGCATGCCCAGGG
>DAWCEJ010000022.1:0-2117 GCA_052274955.1 Collinsella sp. | reverse complement strand
TGGATTAGACACTCACCATTGTCGGCCTAATCCGCGGTCCTTCATGCAGCAGGGGCTCTCAATGTTTTATGTCCTGCTCATATCGTCTCTGCCGGCAGTCTGGGATATTCCTTGGGGCAGTCATTGGGTGTTCTTTAATGACTGGTCGTTTAAGAACATCCCCAACGACTACCCAGAATGAGGGTGGATAATCTCCCGTTTTTGGCCTGCTTTTCGGGCGAAAGTGGAAGATTATCCACTCTCGTCGAGCGGGCGTTCGATAATCCACTCTCATTCCCTCTTGGAGCCCTCCGCCCCCGTGGGATCGGGGGTCGTCTACCGAATGATTGATGCGGGCGCCCTGCGGCCATGTCACACTCAGAAGTGGCCTGACCCAACTTGGAAGGAGCCCCCATGAGCCTTGACAACGTAACTCTGCGTGCCGCCACGCTCGATGACCTGGCCGGCATCGCCGCCATCTACAACCAGCTGTGGTGCAACACGCTGCGCAACCGAGGCGACGTCGAAGCCGCCGATTTCTGTGCGCGCTTTAACATCGCCATGCAGCTGCAGCGCTCCCCCATCGCGCTCGTCGCCGAGGCCGAGGGCCGCATTATCGCCACTTGCTGCATCGGCATCTTCGAAGACGGCAAACCACGCACCAATCCCACGTGGGAGCCCTGCTACAACGAGATGTTCGCCCAGGCAACCGAGATGGCAAAGACCGCCGATGCCAAGCTCGAAGGCTCGCTCTTTGGCGATAGCCGCGAGAAGGCAACAGCCGACCGCTTTGCCGCCACGGGCAACGAATATGCCCAGGGCCAGCTCAACCTGATCATCATCGTGCCCGAATGGCAGGGCAAGGGGCTCGGCCGTGCGCTCATCGACCTTGCGCGCGCCGAACTCGCCAAAGCCGGGTGCACCAAATTCTTCCTGATGAGCGACTGCAACTCCGATTGGCAGTTCTACGAGCACCTCAACATGAAGCGCATCCTGGAGGATCACAGCCAGGACACCGGCGACGGATTTATCGTCTATATGTACGGAGGCACGCTCTAAGTACTCCTTCAATCAAGGCGAGCCGGGCACCCGGCCCTAAACCTGCCCGACAGCGCGATATCTCGTCGCCCGAGCGCGCCCCTCTTTAACGAGTGCGCCTTCCTCAAGCAAACCGTTGATAACCCGCAGCGTCACGTCGCGCCCAGTTCCCAGAGCGTCCGAAGCATCCTGGCGCGTAAAACCGCGGGGCCGCTCAAGGGCAAAGCGAATCAAGGTGCGAGCGTATCCACCACGTCGCTCGTCCGAGACATCCTGTAGCATCGCGGACGCCTTGCACGCAACATCAAAGCCAAGCTCCTCCACGAGCTTGGCACGCACCTCGTGGCCGCAGTCGCCATTCATCGACACGTGCCCCTCTCGCTGCGCTCGCACGGATGCAAACGCCTGCGAAACATCGGGCGGCAGCGCCCCTTCCCGCTCGAGCTGTTCATAATCGCTGTAATCCCCACGCAAGTTGGGACCGCTATTGCCACGAGGCGTCAGATAGGAATTGCGCACGGCGTTGACGTTGGGCAGCGACAACCTAAACATTGCAGGGTAGGCGCAGACCTCGGGTTCCAACCCTTCCGCCTCATAGAGCGCACGAATCCCCTTGAGGCCCGTTCCAAACGCCTCAACCATCCCCAGACGCAAAAAGAGCAGTTGCAGCTTTGGATTCCGAGCGTCCGAGCCGCCCGCAAGCGCCTCCTCGACGCTGATGTGCTGCGGCCCTCCCGCATTGGTAAATTCAAGCGCCGTACGGCTCATCTTGATAAGAGACGCCACCGAAGATTCGTAGTCGCGATGGATAAACAGGTTCAGAATTCCCTCTCGAACAGCCTCGCGGGGATAGTCGTCCTTATCTATGCGATCGAGCCTTCCCGGCACAAAGTACATACGCGTTGCGTTCGATATATTGAGGAACCGTTCGATATCCTCTATCTGCCTGAAGATCGAGCCCTCGCCATCCTGACGGTCGATAAACTCGGTATACGCATCGTCGTTGAAGAGGCCAGCGCGGACTGCAAAGGGGTTTTGGTCAGAGACCAGCAGTGCCAAATTGGTGTAAAAGCCCAGCTCATCGATAAGGCCGAGATTCT
>DAWCEJ010000021.1:0-1399 GCA_052274955.1 Collinsella sp. | reverse complement strand
GGCAATGTAAAGCTCAATCTGCTCGACCGTGCCGTCGGCGCGCACCACGTAGGCGGCGATGTCCTTTAGGTCGCCATCGAGCGCAGCGCGGATACCCGGCACAAAGACGTAGTCGCCCACCTCAAAGCTGGGCTCGGCCTCCATCTGGAAGGGCACCATGCCCCAGTTCATCACGTTGGAGCGATAGCGCTTGGTGGCGTACTCGTGGACGATGTTGGCCAGGCCGCCAATTACGCGCTGGCAGCTCGCGGCCTGCTCGCGGGCAGAACCGTCACCGGGCTTCTTGGCATAGAGCATGGAGCCGTACTCGGTCGCCTTGGCATCGGCCGCGACACCCGCGCCTGCCAGTGCCTCAAACACGCCCGCAAGCTCGGCATCGAGCGCCGCCAGGTCGCCTGCTGCCTCGCCGGCAACGCGGCGCTTTTCCACCGCGTCGACCTCCTTGGAGCGGCCCACGTAGGCCGGATCGCGGCGGCTGAGCGTAAACTCGGCCAGGCCTAGCGGGTTGGAGCGGAATGAGCTCGTCTCGCCCGAGGGAATGAGCTCGTCAGTCGTAGTGACCGGGTCCATGATCTTGGAGCACACCTTGAGCAGGATATCGTCGCCGAGAGGCTCCATCGCGGGCCACGGCTTGATGTTGGGGCCTTCGACCAGCTCGTCGGCCGGCTCAGCCTTGCCAAAGCCCCAGTACACGCGCTTCTTGTACGGCGCGTCGTCAAAGGTGTACTCGCAGGCCTCGTCCCAGGTCTCCTCGGGCAGGTCGGTCGCCGGCGTCAGGACGCCGCCGTTGGCAGCCGTCGCCGCAATGGAGCGGGCGTCCATCAGGGCCACCGCACTCAGCTGGCCATTGCCCGGCTTGGAACCCTCACGGTTGGGGAAGTTGCGCGTGGTGTGGCGGATGGACAGGCCGTTGTTAGCGGGCGTGTCGCCGGCACCGAAACACGGGCCGCAGAACGCCGTGCGCACGATCGCGCCAGCCTCCATAAGGTCGTAGATATAGCCGCGGCGTGTAAGCTCGAGTGCCACGGGCTGGCTCGTGGGATAGACCGACAGCGAGAACTCGCCGCAGCCGGTGTTGGCGCCCTTGAGCACACGGGCAGCCTGGACCACGGAGTCGTAATTGCCGCCCGAGCAGCCGGCGATAACGCCCTGCTGCACGTGCAGCTTGCCGTCGACGATCTTGTCGAGCAGGCTAAAGTGCGTCTTGCCCTCGCCGATCTTGGCGGCCTCGAGCTCCACCTCATGCAGGATGTCCTCGAGGTTCTCGTTGAGCTCGTCGATCTCAAAGCCGTTAGAAGGATGGAACGGCAACGCGATCATGGGCTTGATACTCGACAGATCGACTTCGACGCAGCCGTCGTAGTAGGCAACATCGGCGGGCTTGAGCTCGCGGTAGTCC
>DAWCEJ010000020.1:0-2233 GCA_052274955.1 Collinsella sp. | reverse complement strand
GGAACCGTCTGGACGGTCAGCGCCTGTGCCGGCGTAACCGTCACGGTATCGGAAAGACCGACAGCTGCCATCAGGGAATCGACCCTGTGGTAGCCGCGGTCATCGCGCTCGGTATGAACCCCCAAGTAGAGGTTAATCTTTGCCGGCGCGGAAAGAGTCAGGGACCGATCGGTCACCGCTAGTGCTCCTCGAGCTGATTGCCGAGCGGGGTAAAGATATGCTCGCCGCTCTCGGGGTCGAACAGCTCGACCTGACCGGTGAGGACATCGATATACTGGTAGGACTGACGCGACTTGCGCCCGCGACGTTCGTCAACCTCGACGATAAAGACGGCGGGGTGGACGCTCTTGATGGTGCCCATGCGCTCGACGACGCGGGTGCGGCCCATGTTGGCCTTCACCTTAACGCGATCGCCCACCATATCGGTCAGCTTCTCGTGGATGTCGTCGACGTGATTGACTTCCATCTCTTCCATGAACAGGGCCTCCAGAAGGTGCAATTCAAAAAGGGGATAATACCCCTAAGATAGACAAAACTCTAATACTATAGCACCCTGCTGCCGCCATACGCAAGTAGCTAAAAAAGCCCCATCCCAAATACGTACCAGACGACAACCTCGCATGACCAGTTGTTACGCGGTTTGGTAAAACCGCGTAACCTAAAGGTTGTCCGTGTCCAAAACGATGGTGAACGGACCGTCGTTGACCAAGTCGACTTTCATATCGGCGCCAAAGATGCCGTGCGCCACGTGTTCGACATCTTTGCGAACGAGCGTCAAGAAGTACTCGTAGAGCTCGTTGGCAACATCGGGGGCGCCGGCATCGGTAAACGATGGGCGGCGGCCGTGACGGCAATCGGCGAACAGCGTGAACTGCGACACTACGAGAACCTCGCCGTCGACATCGGCAAGTGCCAGGTTGGTCTTGCCGTTCTCGTCCTCGTTAATGCGCAAGCCGCGGAGCTTGCCCCACAGCTTATCAGCCTCGGCGCGCGTGTCGCCGTGGCCCACGCCCAACAGCACCAGATAGCCGCGCCCAATTTTGCCCACGTACTCGCCGTCGACCGTCACGCCGGCGTTGAGCACGCGCTGAACCACCGCACGCACGGCCTACTCCTCGCCCGTCAGTTTGGCGGATAGGTGCTCGAGTGCATGGAATCGATGGCTGATGGCGTTCTTCTCGTCCGCCGTGAGCTCGGCCATAGTCTTGCCCGGCGTATCGACCGGCAGGAACAGCGGGTCGTAGCCAAAGCCGTGATCGCCGCGGCCCTCGTGCGCGATAACGCCCTCACAGGCGCCCTCGCCATAGGTGACCAGGCCGTCCGTATCGATGAGCGCAACGACGCTCATAAAGCGCGCGGTGCGGTCCTCGTCCGCCACGCCTTCCAGATTCACGAGCAGCTTGGCATTGTTGGCGGCATCGTCGCCGTGAACGCCCGCGTAGCGCGCGCTATACACACCGGGCTCACCGTCCAGCGCGTCGACGACCAGGCCCGAATCGTCGGCAATGGCCATGAGCCCCGTCTCTTCGACGGCAGCCTGCGCCTTGATGATGGCGTTCTCCAAAAACGTCGTGCCGTTTTCCTCGGGGTCCTCAAATTCGCCCAGCTGGCCGAGCGCCACAAAGCGCACCTCGGGCATGACCTTGCCCAAAATGGCCTCGATCTCGGTGAGCTTATGGGCGTTGCCCGTTGCCACGACAATGGTCGCCGCCGGGTCGAGGGTGTCGATGTCGATCTTCTCAAGTGCCATGAGTGGTCTCCTTGTCTCTATAGCAATGCCGCGCCGAGGGCGACGAGGGCCTCCGCCTCTCCCCTCTCAATCAACGGCAGTCTTATACTTCGACGTTTTCCCAGATAAAACCTGCCAAAATAAACCTGTCCCTTTTTGCAGGTTAGGCGATGGCTTGGCGCTGAAGCTCGATGAGCTCGGCGATGCCTTTGTCGCCCAAGTCGAGCAGGGCGTTGAGGCGCTTACGGTCAAAGGGCGCCTGCTCGCCAGTGCCCTGGAGCTCGATCATCTCACCGGTGTCGGTGGCGACGAGGTTCATGTCGACTTCGGCATGGCTGTCCTCGGAATAATCGAGGTCAAGCAGCGTATTGCCGTCGACAACGCCCATGGAGATGGCGGCCACCTGGCCGGTAAGCGGGATGCGCTCGATCTTGCCCGCCTCGACCCACATGGCGAGGGCGTCGTGCAGCGCCACCCAGGCGCCGGTAATGCTCGCCGTACGCG
>DAWCEJ010000019.1:0-8142 GCA_052274955.1 Collinsella sp. | reverse complement strand
TGATGTAGAGACCCTCGGAAGGCTTGACGTCGCCCTCGGCCACCGCCAGCGATATCGCGCGGGCAATGCCGGCGGCATCGGGGTCGGGACTCGTGATGTGATAAGCATCATCGGTGTTGCCGTAGCCCACGACCTCGGCATAAATGTGCGCACCGCGCGCCTGCGCATGTTCCATGCTCTCGAGTACCAGCACGCAAGCGCCCTCGCCCATCACAAAGCCGTCGCGGTCTGCATCGAACGGGCGGCAAGCCGTCGCAGGATCGGGGTTGGTGGTCAATGCGCGGCAGGACGTAAAGCCTGCAACGGCATCGGGGATAATGGCCGCCTCGGCGCCGCCCGCGAGGATCGCGTCGGCATAGCCGTGCTTGATGGCGCGGAACGCCTCGCCCACCGCATGGGCCGAGGTCGCGCAAGCAGTCACGACTGGCAGGGTCGGTCCCTTTGCCTTGTGGCGGATCGCGATATTGCCCGAAGCCATGTTGGGGATCATCATCGCAATCATATAGGGCGCTGCGCGGCGAGGTCCACGATCGGCGATCGTGTGGACGTTGTCGACGCGCGTCGTCATGCCGCCCACGCCCGAGCCCACGTAGACGCCCAGGCGCTCACGATCGATGGCGCCTTCGACATCAAAGCCCGCATCGTGCATTGCCTCGTCCGAAGCCGCCATCGCAAACTGAACGCAGGGGTCGAGATGCTTGGCGTCACGCTTGCCAAAGTACTCGTTGCCGTCAAAGCCCTTGACTTCGGCCGCCACCTTGATGGTAAACGCATCGGTATCGAAGTGCGTGATCGGGCCGATGCCACAGGTCCCGGCGCACATGGCCGCCCAGGTGGCAAGCGCGGTGTTGCCGAGCGGCGATACGGCACCGATGCCGGTGATTGCAACTCTCTGTTCCATCATGGTCTCCTCATCCAAGCCGTTCTTCGGCCCTGGTTTCTACATCGCCATTCCGCCGTCGACGCGCACGACCTCGCCCGTAATGTAAGCAGCCGCATCGCTCGCTAAAAAGCGCACCACGCCGGCCACTTCCTCGGGACGTGCCATGCGCTTAAGGGGAATCTGTTCCTCGGTTGCCGTACGCACCTTCTCCGAGAGCTTTGCCGTCATATCTGTCTCGACAAACCCGGGGGCGACCGCGTTCACTCGTACGCCACGAGGCGCAAGCTCGCGCGCCACCGCCTTGGTAAGCCCTATCACGCCCGCCTTGGAAGCAGCGTAGTTGGCTTGCCCGGCATTGCCCATCAGGCCCACGACCGAGCTCATGTTGACGACGCAACCGCCGCGCTGGCGCATAAAGGTCTTGGTGAGCGCGCGCGTCATATTGAACGTGCCCTTGAGATTGACATCGAGCACGCGGTCGAAGGCGTCATCGCCCATGCGCATGAGCAGGCCGTCGCGCGTGATGCCGGCGTTGTTGACAAGCGCCCAAATGAAGCCAAAGTCGTTGAGGACCGTCTCCACGCAAGCGTTGACGGCATCGGGGTCGGCCACGTCACATTGATATGCGCGCGCCGTGGCGCCAGCCGCCTCACAGGCTTCGCATGTCTCGCGCGCCGCATCGACGCTGCCGGCATAGACGACGGCGATATCGTAGCCATCCTCCGCCAGGCCAACCGCACAAGCGCGGCCGATACCACGCGAGCCGCCCGTGACCAGCGCCACGCGACGTGAGTCGTTGCGCTCGAGCGCGCCGTTGTTCAAGTTGCCCATGTCATTCCTTTCTGGTTACAGCTCTGTGGACTATGCGAGCTCGTCGGCAATAGCTGCGACCTGCTCGGCCGTTTCGCACGAATACACGCGAACGTCGCTCAACGTACGCTTGACCAGGCCCGACAGCGTTTTGCCAGGGCCGACCTCAATAAACGTGTCGATGCCCTGATTCTGCAGAGCATGCAGCGTGTCGACCCAGCGCACGGCATGACTCACCTGGTTGGCCAGCATCTCCGCTGCCGCCTGCGGGTCGGCCGGATAGGGCGCCGCTGTCATATTTGCCATAACAGGAATCAGCAGCGGGGACGGCGCGTGACCGGCCTCGATATATGCAGCAAGGCCACAGGTCGCCTCGGCCATATAGGGGCTATGGAATGCACCCGACACCGCGACCTTCATGGCGCGACCGCCAGCCTCTTTCACTAGAACGTCGAGCTCCTGCAGCGCCTCGGGCGCTCCGGCCACAACCGTCTGCTGGGGGCTGTTGTAGTTGACCGGCCAGCAGTCCTCGCCGGCCTGTTTTGCCAAGCCCTCGACCTGCGCCGCATCGAGTTTGATGACGGCGCGCATGCCGCCGGGGTGACGCTCGGCCGCCGTGGCCATCAATGCCGCACGCTCACATACGAGCTCAAAACCCGCTCGCGTATCGAACGCCCCCGCAAAGGTGAGCGCGGCGCCCTCGCCAAGCGAAAAACCCGCACAGGCGGTAGGTACCACGCCGCGCTCACGCAGGGCGGCAGCCGCTGCCAGATCGTGAACAAACACGCACGGCTGCGTGTTCTCGGTCTGCGAGAGTTCCTCCTTGGAGGCGCTTCGGCACTGCTCACTGGTCCCCGGGCGCACCTCGTCGGCAATGGCGAACCCCTCGGCGGCCGCCGGCGCTGCCTCGATCAGGTCGCCGCCCATCGCGGGGTGCTGGGCGCCCTGGCCGGCAAACAGAAACGCTACGCCACCCATGCGCACGCACCCTTCAGGACGTGCTCGGCGCCATCGACCAGGTCGTCAACGATTTCACGTGCGCTTTGGCGCTCGTTGACCATGCCGGCAATCTGTCCACACAAAAACGAGCCCTCTTCGTAATTGCCGTCCTTGGCGGCCTTGCGAAGGGCGCCCGTGCCCATGGCCCCGAGCTCCTCGACGCTTACGCCCGCCGCCTCGCTCTTGGCGTAGGCGTTGGTGAAGGGGCTCTTGAGGGCACGCACCGGGTGTCCCGTCGAGCGGCCGGTCGCACGCGTCGAGGTGTCGTTGGCCTTCAGGACCATCTCCTTGTACTGCTCCGATACGGTGCACTCATCTGCGATCAGAAAGCGCGTACCCACCTGCACGCCGGCGGCGCCCAGCATAAAGGCGGCCGCCACGCCGCGGCCATCGGCGATACCGCCAGCCGCAACCACGGGAATATCGACCGCATCGACAACCTGCGGCACCAGTGCCATCGTCGAGGTCTCGCCAATATGGCCGCCTGATTCGGTACCCTCGGCAACCACGGCAGTGGCTCCACGACGCGCCACGAGGCGCGCCAGCGCCACCGAGGCAACGACCGGGATGACCTTGATGCCCGCCTCGTTCCACGCCTTCATGTACTTGGTGGGGTTGCCGGCACCCGTCACGACGACCGGTACCCGCTCGTCAATCACGACCCGCGCGACCTCGTCGGCAAACGGGCTCATGAGCATGACGTTGACGCCAAAGGGCTTATCCGTCCTGGCGCGCAGCTCATGAATCTGGTCGCGCAGCCAGTTGGCGTCGGCGTTCATGGCCGCGATAATCCCTAAGCCGCCCGCCTCGGACACTGCGGACGCCAGCGAGGCGTCGGCGATCCAGGCCATACCGCCCTGGAACACGGGCTTTTCGATGCCGAGCAGATCGCAGAGAGGAGTCTTGAGCATCTCTACTTCTCCAATGCCGCCTCGACCGTATCGGCGAACTCGCCGACCGTCTTGGGGTTCTCCTCGGTATCGAGCTGGATGCCAAACTCGTCCTCAACGGCGACGAGGATCTCGACGGTGCCCAGACTGTCGAGACCAATCTCCTCGAGCGTGGACTCGGGCTTCATCTCGACATCGTCAAGACCGGCGGTCTCGCGGATAACATCGCAAACGCGCTCGAAGGTCTTCTGATCTGCCATGGTAGTTCTCCTTTGTTTGTGCCCTAGGGGCGTTTTTATTTCCTATGTGCGACTACTTCCAACGAAGTAGATAGCCACCTATATCCAGACCGGCGCCAAATCCAACGAGGGTGATGGTGTCGCCCGTGTGAAGTGCACCGGCATTTGCCAGCCGGTCGAGGGCAAGCGGAATGCATGCGCTCGAAATGTTGCCGGTCTCGCGCAGCGTTCGAACCACGCGCTTGTCTGGCACACCGAGGCGCTTGACCGCCTGACTCAGGATTCGTTCGTTAGCCTGATGGAATACAAAATGGTCGATGTCCTCGACCGAAATGCCCGCATCGCTCGCAAGCTTATGGACCGTGTCGCAAATCGCGTTGACGCCGAACTTGAACACGCGGCGGCCATTCATGGACAGCACGCTCTCGCTATCTGCGGAGGCCTTAAACGGCGAGGTGCCGACCAGACCGGGAACGCACAACGTCTCGACGTCGGGCGCCGTCGAAAGCTCAACGGCAAGGGGGCTGTCTCCCCCAGCCTCAATCACCGCGGCGCCTGCCCCATCGCCAAAGAGCACACAGGTGGCGCGGTCGGTCCAGTCGAGCGCGCGCGTCATCTGCTCGGCGGCAACGACAAGCACATGCTTGGCTCGTCCTCGGGCGATATAGCCCTCGGCAACATCGAGCGCAAATACGAAGCCGGCGCAGGCAGCCGAGACATCGAAGGCAGGGCACGTCGCGCCCAGTCGCTCAGCAACGGCACACGCCTCGGCGGGAACAAGGTGGTCACCCGTCGTCGTCGAGCAGACGATCAGATCCAACTGGCTCGCGTCGATTCCGGACACCTGAAGTGCCCGCTCGCTCGCCGCTACGGCAAGGTCGTCAAGTGACTCGGTGGTGCAGACGTGGCGACTCTTAATACCTGTGCGGGTAAAAATCCACTCATCCGAGGTATCGAGGAACTCGGACAGCTCGTCATTGGAAACACTGCGCTTAGGAAGCGCCGAGCCTGTTCCAAGAATCGTGAAACCCATCACTAACCTCCTTTGAGTTGTTGACGTGTTTACATCGACCAAGAGAGGATAGCGCATTTCAGTCGTTGTTAACGTGTTAACATAAAATTGTCCAAATGCGACAAAGGCTTCACATTGTGTCTCTCTCGACACCATTGCGTTATTCACTTATTCATTAAGGAGGTAGCAGCCGTTATGGATGCCAAATTAACGATAGTCGACGTAACCGGATCGACCAACGATGACCTGCTCGAAGCAGGAAAACAGGGAGCGCCGCACGGCACAGGACTTGCCGCCCGGGCTCAGACAGCAGGACGCGGCCGGCGCGGCCACAAGTGGGATTCAACCGCCGGCAACCTATTGCTTTCGATTGTCCTGCGTCCATGCGTTAATCCTGCGAAGTACTCTGGTCTTGCTGCCGTCAGCGGCCTAGCGGTGCTCGAGGCGCTCGAAAAACAGGGTCTTGCAAACGAGATTGGCCTCAAATGGCCCAACGACCTGGTCGCGCGTGGACGCAAACTCGGCGGCATTCTGGTCGAGGCCGCACGCGATAACGAAGGCAAACCTTTCGCCGTCTGTGGCATTGGTGTCAATGTGAACTATGCGCCCCAAGAGGTGCCCGATGGCGGCCTGCCGGCAATCGGTCTCTCGGACCTTAACGAGAACGTTCCAGCTGTCGACATGCTCCTCGATGAGGTCTATCACGCAGTTATAGACGCTATAGATGCCTGGGCAGAACGCCTCAACGCCATGGAAGAAAACACCGGACCGCTCGCGCCCGTCCACGGCGAATATGTCGCTCACCTCAATTGGATTGGAAAGCACGTTATCGCCCGCTCCCCTGCCGGTGACGAGCTGGTGCGAGGCATCTTTAAAACGGTCGATGGCTTTGGTCGTGCGTGCATCGAAACAGAAGACGGCTTGCGATCCTTCCATTTTGAGGAAGCGTCATTGCGCCCCTTGAGTGAGTAGGTCGCCACAGCCAGCCGCTCGGCAGCCTTACCCGGCGATCCAAACCCATCATGCAAAACAAAAGGGCCCCGCTACCGTAACGGCAGCGGGGCCCTTTAAGCTATGAGCGATATCGCTTAGAGCTTGATGTCGATGTCGACGCCAGCGGGGAGGTCGAGACGCATAAGCGAATCAACGGTGCCCGAGGTGGGGTCGAGGATGTCGATGAGGCGCTTGTGGGTGCGCATCTCGAACTGCTCACGGGAGTCCTTGTTCACGTGCGGCGAGCGGATAACCGTGTACAGGTTGCGCTCGGTGGGCAGGGGGACAGGACCGGAAACGCGAGCGCCGGTCTTCTGAGCGGTCTCGACGATGAGCTTCGCGGACTGATCGACGACCTCGTGATCATAGCCCTTGAGGCGAATGCGGATCTTCTGGGTAGCCAACTTAAACCTCCAAAGAGTGCGAGAGATGTTCTCGCAGGATTACGTAACAGGGAGCTCGAACTTAGGCGTTCTTGCTCATGACCTCGTCCACGATGGACTTGGGCGCGGGCTCATAAGAGTCGAACTGCATCGTGTAGGATGCACGGCCCTGGGTCTGGGAGCGAAGGTCGGTAGCGTAACCGAACATCTCGCCCAGCGGCACCTTGGCACGGATGAGCTTGCTGTTCTTGCGATCCTCCATGCCCTCGATCTTGCCGCGGCGACCGGAGAGGTTGCCCATAACGTCGCCCATGTACTGCTCGGGGGTCTCGACCTCGACAGCCATGATCGGCTCGAGCAGCTGCGGATCGGACTTCTTGAGGGCGTCCTTGATAGCCATGGAACCGGCGATCTTGAAGGCGGCCTCGGAGGAGTCGACCTCGTGGTAAGAACCGTCGAACAGGGTGACCTTAACGTCGAGGACCGGGAAGCCGGCGATAACACCGGTGTTCAGGGCCTCCTGGATGCCCTTGTCGATGGACGGGATGTACTCCTTGGGCACGACGCCGCCGACGATAGCGTTGACGAACTCGTAGCCGAAGCCCTCCTCCATCTTCTCGAGCTTGATGACGGCGTGGCCGTACTGACCGCGACCGCCGGACTGACGGACGAACTTGCCCTCAGCCTTCTCGACGTCGTGACCAGCGGTCTCGCGGTAGGCAACCTGGGGCTTACCGACGTTAGCGTCAACCTTGAACTCGCGGAGCAGACGGTCGACGATGATCTCGAGGTGCAGCTCGCCCATGCCGGCGATGATGGTCTGGCCGGTCTCGTGGTTGGTGGACACCTGGAAGGTCGGGTCCTCCTCGGCGAGCTTGGTCAGAGCCAGGGACATCTTGTCCTGCTCGGCCTTGGTCTTGGGCTCGATGGCAACGTCAATAACGGGCTTAGCGAACTCGATCTTCTCGAGGACGATCTCCTTGCCCTCGGCGCACAGGGTGTCACCGGTGGTGGAGTTCTTGAAGCCGACGCAAGCGACGATGTCGCCGGCGGCAGCGTCGTCACGGTCGATACGCTCGGCGGCGTTCATCTCGAGGATGCGGCCGAGGCGCTCGCGCTGACCGTTGGAAGCGTTGACAACGTAGGAGCCGGACTCGGCGCGGCCGGAGTAAACGCGGACGTAGGTGAGCTTACCGACGAACGGGTCGGTCATGATCTTGAAGACCAGGCCGGAGAAGGGCTCGTCGAAGGAAGGATGACGCTGAATCTCCTCGCCGGTGTCCGGATCGGTACCGGTGACGGCCTCGACGTCAAGCGGGCTGGGCAGGTAGTCGACGACAGCGTCGAGCAGCTCCTGAACGCCCTTGTTCTTGTAGGCGGAACCCACGAAGACGAGGTTGAGCTCGTTGGCCAGAACGCCCTTGCGCAGAGCAGCCTTGAGCTCCTCGACGGTGAAGTCCTCCTCCATGAGGATCTTCTCCATGAGCTCGTCGTCAAAGCTGGCAGCAGCGTCGAGGAGCTCCTCGCGCTTGGTGGCAGCGATGTCGGCAAACTCAGCCGGGATCTCGTCCATCGGCTCGGGGTAGGTCATGCCCTTCTCGTCGGCCTTGAAGTCCCATGCAGTCATGGTGACCAGGTCGATGACGCCCCAGAAGTTGTCCTCGGCGCCCATCGGGACCTGAGCGGCCACGGCGTTGGCGTCGAGACGATCCTTCATGGTCTCGATAGCGTTGAAGAAGTCAGCGCCCACGCGGTCATACTTGTTGATGAAGGCGATGCGGGGGACGTTGAAGGTAGAAGCCTGACGCCAAACGGTCTCAGACTGGGGCTGAACGCCGGCAACGGCGTCGAAGACGGCGACAGCGCCATCGAGGACGCGCAGGCAGCGCTCGACCTCGGCGGTGAAGTCAACGTGGCCCGGGGTGTCGATGAT
>DAWCEJ010000018.1:0-3222 GCA_052274955.1 Collinsella sp. | reverse complement strand
GGTGCCCTTGCCCGGCGCCGATTCAACGCGCGTATAGGAATGCGGACCATAGAAGCGATGGATACGCTCAGAAATATTGTGCATGGCCACGCCGGCGCCGCCGCCCTGGGGAGAGCTGGCATCGGGACGGGCAGAGCGCTCGTCAAACAGCCTGGCAGCGGTACCCTGGTCCATGCCCACGCCGTTATCGGCCACCGAAATCAGAATCGCATCCTCGCCGTCCTGGTGTACCGACACATCGATCACCAGCGCATCGGCATCTCCCATGCCGTGGCGCACGGCGTTCTCGACAATCGGCTGAATCACAAATGCCGGCACCAGCGTGTCCTCGACGTCCTCGGAGACATCGAAGGTCGCCAGCACGCGGTCCTCGCCAAAGCGCGCCTTCTCAAACGTCAGGTAGCGCTTGGTCTGCGCAACCTCGCGCGAGACCGGAATAAGCGATCCCGAGTTGTCGAGCGTGGCGCGATAGAACGATGAGAACTCACGAAGCAGTTCGCGGGCCCGCAGCGGGTCGGTGCGCGTAAACGATGCAATGGTGTTCAGCGTGTTGAACAGGAAGTGCGGGTTAATCTGCGCCTGCAGCGCACGCACCTCGGCGCGCGCCGTGAGCTCCTTTTGCACCTCGAGCTCGTGGATGGCGAGCTGCGTGGACAAGATCTCGGCAAAGCCCGAGGCAAGCGCGTACTGGGTACGGTCGACGGCGCGCGGGGTCTTGTAGTAGAACTTGAGCGTCCCGACGGTACGATCGCCCACCTTGATGGGGGCGATAATGCCGGCGGGGACTTGGTTGTGCGAGCCGTCCGAGCCCACGACATCCACCATACGGTTGAACGACTGCACGATGCCATGTTCGATAACGTAGCGTGTGGCAAGCGTGTGGATGGGAGAATCTGGCAGTAGTTTTTCCTCAAACTCGCCCGCGCAGGCAAGCACGTTGTCCTCGTCGGTGATGGCCACCGTCATGGCGCGCGTCTCGGGCAAAATGCGCTGGCACACCAAACGCGCCGATTCCTGTGTCAAACCGCCCTTAATGTCCTCGAGCATGGCCGAGGCCACCGAGAGCGTCTCCTCGGTGTACTGGGAGCGCACCGAATCGGGATTGAGCGTCAAAAAGATAAAGATGCACAGAAAGATGCACAGCAGCGCGCAGGCAATCACCGTGGCGATCGGCTCGATACCGGTCACCAGGGCAAAAATAAAGTACACCAGCACGCAAATGGCGCAGGCAACGGCAATGATGCGAAAGATTGATATTGAACTATCGCGCTGGGCGCGGCGGTCGATCATTCGGCCCCCTCCAGGATACTGATCAGTTGTGCGTCACGCCAAAGCCCGTCCATGATCTTGGGCCAAAAGCTCTGGAAACGCAGGTAGCTTGCAGCGTTTTGGCGCGCATAGGCCTTTGCCTCGTCGATACCATGGCGCCAGATGCGCAGGTAGCCTTCATGCTCGCGGGTAAACACGCTGCGAACCATAGCGGTCTTGCGCACGCGGTCGTCGAGCTCGCGCGAAATCCACGGGCCCGGGTAGGGCATGAGCGATGCCGCCGTAACGGGAATGAGCTCCTTTTGATGCGCGGCGAACGTCAACTTGGCCCGTTCGTAGTACCAACGGTATACATCCTGCATAAAGCGCGGTGAGCGCTTTTCGGACTCCGGAGGCAGATGGCGCACGGTCCACTCGTTATCGAACCACACGTCGTAGCCAAACATGCGCATGTTAAAGAGGTAATCCAAGTCCTCGCCGCGGGTGATAAACGGGTCGAAGGCCACACGCGTAAAGGCGCGGGCGTGCAGGGCCATCAGGCCGCCGCATACGTAATTGGAGCGCGAGATGCGGGTGCCCGAGAGCGCCTTTTTCATCCAGCGATTGAACTCGATACGCTTGGTCCACCAGCGATGGCAAATGCCCACTTTGTCCGTGGGAGCCAGCGGCGACCCGTCGCGATCGTAAAAGTATCCGCTCTTGACTAAAATCGGCAGGCCCTGACGCGTCTGCTGGCCCAGCGCATAGGTCGCACGCTTCATAAAGTCGGCATCGATGACGGTCTCGTCGTCATCCAAAAACACAACCGCGTCGTGCCCCAGCACCGCCGCGCAGGCAAGACCCATGTTGCGGATGGCGCCGTAGCCGCGCAGGCTCACGCACTCGCCCGAGCCTTTGGGCGCAATCTGTGCCACGCGGTCGGCAACACGCGAAGCCTGAGTATTGGTAACGACGGTGACCTTAAGTGTGGGATGCGCATTAACGATTTCGTGCACGCGCAGCGACACATCGGCCGTGGCAGAAACGGGACAGACCACCAGTAAGATAATGCGCGGGATGTCGCGCACCTGCTCGAGCGAGGCCAGGCAGCGGTCGAGTTCGGGATTGGCGGCGTTGAGTCGCGTCGAATGATCGTAGGTGCCAGGGGCGTTTGCGCGGGCGTCATCGCCCGCCCAATACGTTGGAATCACGACCGTGGCGTTCATGCCTTACCCTCCCTGCAACACAAAAACGGGGCGCCGCCAAACACAGGCGACGCCCCGCGACCTAGCTGACTCCATCATACCCACTTGGGCTAATCATTGTTCGGAAGTCAGAATGTTTATTGCGGATACTTCCAAAAAGGTACCGCGGATAGGCACAATAGCCGCCCGGCACTCGTTTTTCCTCGCTATGCCGGCTGGGCCACGCGAGACAGGCGAACCAGCAGGATAAAGCCCACCACCAGCAGCACGCCGATGGACAGAACGCCCAGCGAGGGGTTGCCGGTCAGCGAGGTGACAACCGACACCAGGAAGGTGCCCATAACGCTTGCATAGCGGCCAAAGATATCAAAGAAGCCGTAGTACTCGTTGGACTTTTCCTTGGGAATAATGCGGCCAAAGTAGCTGCGGCTGAGCGCCTGCACGCCGCCCTGGAACAGGCCGACGAGGATGGCGAGCACCCAGAACTCGAAGGCGGTCTTAAGGAAGAACGCGGCGAAGAGCACGATACCCATATAGGCGGCGACGGCCACCATGATCATGTTAAGCGTGCCCACGCGGCCGGCGAGCTTGCCGTAGATAATGGCGGACGGGAAAGCCACGAACTGCGTGACGAGCAGCGCCAGCACCAGCTGGGTCGAATCGATGCCCAAGGCCGAACCGTAGCTGGTGGCCATGGAGATGACCGTGTGGACACCGTCGATATAGAAGAAGAAGGCGATCATATAGACCAGCACGGTCTTGTTGTGGG
>DAWCEJ010000017.1:0-3421 GCA_052274955.1 Collinsella sp. | reverse complement strand
GTCCTGTCCGGTCGAGTCACGTATCTTTTCGGCAAAGATCTGCGATGCCGAGGTGACGTATCCTGTCTCGGGCCCCATCGCCAACTACGAGCATATCGAGAACCCCGTCTTTCACGAGCCGGCGGGCGCCGTAAGCTGGTATGGCGGCTGGTCGTCAATTTGCATCTTCTTTGACGTGTGCGAGCCCTTTGGCACCTGCAACATGTTCGCCCGCATCTGCGAAGCCGACCGCGAGCGCTTTGCCGTTGCTTGCCGCAATGTCTGGGACAACCAGGGCATGTACATCAAAAACGAAATCGTCGAGATCGAAGCGGAGGCCTAAAGATGATGGATATCAACACCCTGCTCGCACTCGACCTTGCCGAGTACACCACTGCACTTGAGGCCCTCGCCGACCAAATGATGCTCGAGGAACCGCGCGATATCGACTACATGCGCCGCCGCAAGCTCGACACAGGCCGCGAATTCGCCGTCTGGAACTTCACCGTCGGCTACTGTATGAACGCCGCCGACGCCCTCTCCCTCCTGCGAGCCCAGGTCAACGAGAACGCCAACGACGGCACCGCCGACCTCGCAACAATCAACAACAGCGCCGCGCGCCTGTGCGACTGGTTCTCGGGCGCCTTCGACGTTACCGGCAAGATGGACGACACGACCGCCATCCTCGCCCACAGCCGCGACCTCTACGCCCAGGTAGAGACTCACGAACAGTTCGCAGCCCTCACCCGCGCCGCCGAGCGCTATCTGGTCCAGCTCCAATTTTGGGTCGACCGCCAGATTCCCTGGCCGGCTATTAGCGACCTCGTCCACGGCTACCGCCTACGCACAGAGAGCGGCGAGACAAGATAAACCGACCAGACAGGCCAACAAAGTCCCATCGCGGAATCCAAAGTAAGTATCAGAGGGCTGGAGACGCACCCAACAGCGTCCCCAGCCCCTTCGCAAAGTAGAGCATTGTTTCAATGGCCTTGAGGCCTATTCGAACCTTTGCTATCTCCTAATTTTTGTATATTTACGACGTTATTATCTGCCAATTTTTGTATGATTTTAGGCGATTCTATCTGTCAATTTTTGTCATTTGGGGGTTTAATGCTACGCCGTAAGGTCACTGATAGGCTTTTGAGCTGGAAAAATAACTCCAATAAGGCATTACTCGTTACTGGTGCGCGTCAGATTGGCAAGAGCTATGCGATTCGCGCGTTTGGAAAAAGCAACTACGCTTCGTATTTTGAGGTCAATTTACTACTCGATGTCGAAGCAAGGAATGCACTTGTTGGCGCAAAGAACTCCGTTGACTTTATCAACCGCGTAGCCCTTCTTGCGGATGCGCCGCTTGTTGAGGGCGATACGCTTGTCTTTGTCGATGAGATTCAGGAGTATCCGCAGATCGTTACACTCATGAAGGCGTTGGTCGAGGATGGGCGCTTTAGCTATGTCTTCTCGGGGTCTATGCTTGGGACTGAGTTTAAGGGGATCTCTTCTTTTCCGGTGGGGTATGTAGAGCACATTGTTATGCGCCCGATGGATTTTGAAGAGTTTTGTTGGGCAAACAGCGTTAGTGAGAATGTGCTTGCAGGCATTCGCAGCTGCCTTGTCGAGAAACATCCTGTCGAAAACTATATTCATGAGGCGATGCTCAAGAACTATAGAGCTTATATCGTTTGCGGCGGCATGCCGGAGGTCGTTCAGAATTATATTGATTCGGGTTATTCGCTCGTGAGCACACGTGAGCTTCAAACTCAGCTGGTCGATCAGTACAAAAGCGATATCTCAAAATATGCATCGACTCGAGCGTTTAACGTTCGGTCGATTTTTGAGCAAATTCCCGTTCAGCTTGAGGCGGAGTCTCATCGCTTTGTTGTTTCGTCTCTGGGTGAGGGAGCTCGCCTTAAAAAATATGAGCAGGATTTCCTGTGGCTTGTTAACGCAGGCGTTGGATTGATGGTCGCCAGGGTGACGGAGCCACGGAGTCCTCTCAAGAGGACGGAGAAAACGACAGCCTTCAAACTATACGAGTCTGATACAGGCATGCTCGCATCGCGATACCCCGGTAGCACTGCACGCGCTGTCTATCTTGATATGAAAACTCCCAACCTTGGTGGTCTCTATGAGAACGTGGTCGCGCAGGAACTCGTTGCCCTCGGGGCGGATGCATGGTACTACCAAACGCGTGAGGTCGGTGAAGTTGACTTTGTGATCGAAGGCGCCCACGGGCATGTTGTCCCAATCGAGGTCAAATCGGGCAAGAAAGTTCGAGCGCATGCGGCCCTCGATCGTCTGATGAGTGTAGGCGAGTACAAAATTCCCGAGGCCGTTGTACTGAGCCACGAGAATCTCAGCAAAGAGGGCAAGGTTCTGTACGTTCCAATCTACATGACGTTTTGTCTCGATGAGTTTATGGAAAAGGATGACCCCAATAACGATTTCTCGTTCGCACCCATATCTCTCTAGCCATTTGAATCCGCAATCCAGCCCCGCCCACGCATCAATGCATTTCCCAAGGTGCTGCGCGTTTCGCGGCAAAGCCGCGAAAAAGCAAAGGGACAAGAAGCCGCAACAACCACGCCCCCATCCATCCCCAAAGTAACGCGAGGTTTCGCGGCAAAGCCGCGAAACAGCGAAGGGGACAAAAGGCCCCCACAACCACGTCCTCCATTCAGCCACACAATCCGAGAACGTAGTCGTAGCAGGATCTGAGGGCTGACCTTCGCGGACACTCCGCAGGACGAAAGAACCCCCGCCGCACGTAGCGCAGCGGGGGTTCTTTCATGTCCGAGGACGTCCGCGAAGGTTAGCCCTCAGATCCTGCGGTGGGAGACCTAGGCCTCGTTGTACACCGTCTTGAGCTTCAGCAGGTGCTGATAGCGGTCCATAGCGGCCTGCTCATTCTCCTTGAAGAGCTCCTCGGCGCGCTCGGGGAAGGAACGCGTCAGCGAAGCGTAACGGGCCTCGTTCATCAGGAACTCCTGATAACCGCCCGCGGGCTCCTTGGAATCGAGCGAGAACTTCTTGCCGGCAGCAGCCTCGGGGTTGAAGCGGAAGAGGTTCCAGTAACCGCACTCGACAGCCTTCTTCATCTCGGCCTGGCAGTTCTGCATGCCACCCTTCTTGATGGAGTGCATCTCGCAGGGGCTGTAGCCGATGATGAGAGACGGGCCGTCGTAGGCCTCGGCCTCGTGAATGGCCTTGAGGGTCTGAGCCGGGTTGGCGCCCATGGCGACCTGCGCCACGTAGACGTAGCCGTAGCTCATGGCGATCTCGGCCAGGGACTTCTTCTTGGTCACCTTACCGGCAGCGGCGAACTGAGCGACCTGGCCCAGGTTCGAGGCCTTGGAGGCCTGACCGCCGGTGTTGGAGTAGACCTCGGTGTCGAAGACGAAGACGTTGACGTTGTGGCCGGAAGCCAGGACGTGGTCCAGGC
>DAWCEJ010000016.1:0-4197 GCA_052274955.1 Collinsella sp. | reverse complement strand
CTATGTCGGCGAACTTGTTAACCACTCACTCGCCGAGACCGTCGACGCCGCCACGGGCCTCGGAACGCAGCGTATGCTGATCAACGCTATCGATGCCTGCCGTCGCGACCGTTGCGAGACGGGGCTTATAGCGGTCCGCGTTTGTGGCACGGCAAAGTTCAACGCGCTCTACGGGGCCGAGGCTGTCGACAACATGCTCGCCGAATACGCAGGCCGCATGCTATCGATCACCCGCGGCAGAAGTCGCGTCTTCCGCTCGCGAAACGCCCAGTTCGTCGTGCTCAGCAACGATCTGGACCACGAGGCATTCGAGCAACTGACCCATCATCTTAAAGAGGCCGTTTTCGCTCCTGTTCGAATCGCGAACGACACCATTACCCCCGTCTGTCTTGTCGTCCCGGCCTTTTACGAGCGCTTAATCAATCAAGCGACCGCTGTTTTAGGCGAACTCGACCGTCGTCTTCGCACCGCCGGCGGGCTTGCACCCAACGACAGCCTCCCCATACCCGAGATTGAGCGCAAAAGCGCCGTCGCCGAACGCATCGATACGCTCACGGGTCTCTATCGACCCAGTGAGTTTATGCGGCGTGCCAACGCATTTCTTAAGACAAGGCACGGCGGCGCTTGGTGTATCGCCACCGTCGACATGGGTCATATGCGACTGTTTAACGAATGGCACGGACAGGCCGAGGGCGACCGCGTGCTCGCCGATGTGGGCACGGTCCTCAAAGACATCGAGAATGCCGAGATGGGCGTCGCAGGATACTGGGGCCAAGACGACTTTTGCATTCTCATCCCCTTTGAGCACGACACCGTCCATCAAATCTATAACCGCGTTCGCGCCGCCGTGGCCAAGCATGATGACGGCGTGGGTTTCTGGCCGTCCATGGGCGTTTGCCCCATCGACCCCAACGAGGAAATCACCATCGACGCGCAGGCCAAGGCCATGTTTACCAATCGGCGCGCCAAAAACGATTTTAAGGATCGCATCGCCGTCTTTCGCCCCGAGGAATACAAGCGCGAGGTGGCGTTTCACCGCACCCTCACCGAGTTCCAGTATGCGCTCTCAAACGACCGCATCACCTACTACCTGCAGCCCCAGGTTGATATGGAAACCGGCGAGATCATTGGCGCCGAAGCACTCACCCGCTGGATTGACAAAGATGGATCATTGATTCCACCTGCGTCCTTTATCCCGGCGCTCGAGGAAAGCGGCTTTGTGGTGACGCTCGACAAGTACATTTGGCAGGGTGTCGCCTCGTGGCTGCGCGAGCGCATCGATCGAGGACTTTGCGTGGTTCCGGTCTCGCTTAATGTGTCGCGCGTGGATATCCTTGCCTGCGACGTTGCCGAACATATGGAGGCGCTCGCCGCCCAATACAACCTACCGCCCGAGCTCATGCGTATCGAGATCACCGAGACGGCTTATACGGGGGAGTCCGAGGCCGTGGACAAACTGACAGCCGACCTGCACACCCGCGGCTTCTCGACCTATATGGACGATTTTGGCACCGGCCAGTCCACGCTCGCGATGCTCAAGAACGTCAACGTCGACGTCATCAAGCTCGACCGCACCTTTGTGTCCACCGACCGCGATCAAGGCCGCAGCGCGCAGATCGTGTCATCGATGCTCGAGATGGCGCAGTCGCTCCATCTGCCCGTCGTGGTCGAAGGCGTCGAGACAAATGAGCAGGCAAACATACTACGCCACATGGGCGCCCGCTACGCTCAGGGCTTCCTCTACTACCGCCCCATGCCGGCGAATGATTTTGAGGCATTGCTCGATGGTGGCAAAAACAACTGATACGCTCGCGCGCAAAACACCACCGCCGAAGGGGACATTTGTCTCCATTAGCTAACTTATATCCCCAATTCAAACCGAATTGGGGATATGATACAAACCGTTGTTCTGCCCAAGGAGGTTATTCATCATGAACGAGTCATATCGCTTGGGCGAGCAATCGATTATTGCCTATCTTCAGCGACTTGCGAATGGTGTCTCGACCGCCGAACTCGATGTTTCCGTGCTGCCTGCTGAGCTACGCGCCGTTGGTGAGCAACTGCAAAAGACGCATGCCATCCTGCAACAAGAGCGTCAGCTGCTTGAGTGCAACGCCTATATCGATCCGCTCACCAACTTGGACAACCGTGGCGGACTCGACCGTCACGTCGAGCAGCTCTGGCGCAAAGGCGACCCCTTCACCTGCGCCTATATTGACATCGACCATCTCAAGCATTGCAATGATAGGTTTGGCCACGCCGAAGGCAATCGCTATATTCTGAGCATTTGTCGCACGCTCTCCGAAACCATGGAGCACGATGAGATGCTGTTCCGTATCGGTGGAGACGAGTTTGTGCTTATCTCGCTCTCTGCAAACGAGACTGAACTCGAGCAGCGCTTGGAGCAGGTACGTGCCGGGCTGATCGAGGCGAGCTCAGGTGGCAAGGCGCCCATGATCGCTAGCTTTAGCTTTGGCTGCTCGCGCGTCAATCCACTTGCCGGCGACACGCGTCGCCAGATGACGATGGATGCCGATCGCAAGATGTATCGCTATAAGCTTATGCATCGTGTGCAGCAACCGAAAGACAATGACGCGCCGCCACACCCAATTGCCGAGCAGCTTCCGTGCAACGACCGCGTATTCCAAGCGATCTCTATGAGCTCCGAGACGCGCTATCCGTTTATCCTCAATCTCGATACGGGCGAATCACAATGGTCGGTTAATGCCGTACGCGATTTTGACCTGCCCTCCCAGCATCCCTACAACTCACTCGACTTGTGGCTTGCCCGCGTTCACCCCGAGGACCGCGACAACGTACGCGCCGAGCTCGACATGGTGATAAACGGTACGTGGCACTTCCACTACATGCAGTATCGCGTGATGGATGCCACCGAAGCATACGTGCTTTGCGACTGCACGGGCTACCGCTTGGACGGCACCGATACCGAGCCCAACATGTATGTGGGCACTATCATCAACCGAAGCCTAGCAGATACGACCGACTCGGTAACGGGTCTGGGCGATGTCCATGCCCTGGTCAACGCTATTGGAGAGATGCGCCGCGTGCCGCGCGAAGCTGGCTTTATTGCCATTAAGGTCGACGATATCGCCGAGGTCAATGCCCGCTTTGGATTCGACGCAGGCGACCGCGTGCTCGCCGAAAGCGCCGCCTGCCTCATGGATTGTTCGCGCGGCAAGGGCCGCCTGTTCCGATCAACAGGACCGACATTCGTGGCGCTTTTCGACGACCTTGATCCCGAAGAGACCAACGCGATTGCAGAGGAAATCGAGCGGTTCCTGGGTTCGCCTGTGCTCATCGGATCGCTTGAATACCAACCGCCCATTCGCGTGGCCACGCTTCATCTGGACGCCGTCGACCGACAGCCCGTCTCCATTTTGAACGAGCTCAAAGCGTTGCTTAAAGAAGCGTCACAGGTACCGGGCACCAAGCTGGACTAGCGTTATGGGGCGCATGATGGTTAATTTCCGATCTCAACCGAACACATTGAGATAATAGGTCGTACCCGCAGCAAGCCGAACGCCCCCGCAGCCCCTCCCGGGGCCCGGGGGCACCATTTTCGATACTCTTGGTTTACTTTACCCGATGCAAATAAGTGCTCAACAAGATAGAACCTATCACCCGCCATGGATATGCCCTCAAGCAAATCTGTTAAGCCAAGCCTATCAAATTCTATTGACAATTGGCTGCATTGGTCCATTTTGTCATCCAGCCACTTCCGCTGGCTATCGCCTCATAAACACAAACCTAACTAGCCGCACGAACGACAAAGAGGCCAAGCTGAATAGAAGTAGAACCAAAACTTCAAAAACGCTGGCGTTCCAATCACGTACCCAGCCCTCTACCGCCAACAAGAAAAACAGCAGCCCCATCCATAACGTCACAGAAGAAATCAACTTTGCGTAAGGGCGTATATCAATCCCGCTCTCCCTTTTTGTGACATCATATCCAGCAATTGAGCAGAGCCATCTTCCTCTTCTGTATTGGATTGAAAGGATAATCAGGGCAATCGAAGTCATCAAGCAGACAGCATCCCCTATTTCCATAGAGCTTCCTTTGCTTTCCGTCCTAGTTACGCATTCACAATCGAATCAAACCAAGTGTGAATTACTCGATAGCAACCGCCTTCGTATAAACCATAGCCGCCGCAGCAGCATTAACGACTGGGCCGTAGTT
>DAWCEJ010000015.1:0-4022 GCA_052274955.1 Collinsella sp. | reverse complement strand
GCCATGACCGCCGACTGGTCGCGCGTGCCTTATGACGTGCTCGCCACCATCTCCACCCGCATCACCAACGAGTGCCGCCAGATCAACCGCGTGGTACTCGATTGCACGTCCAAGCCGCCGGCAACGATCGAGTGGGAGTGAGCCGATAGGGCTTTGACCTGCGCTTTCGAGTGCCGCACTATGCCGCTGAGTTTCGTTTCGTATGCGACTCACGGCAAAGCCGCCAGCGACGGCGATGAATAAATACGGCAATCGAGCCTCCGTTCCCACGTTGGGACGGAGGCTTTTTTCTTTGCCGTTTTACTCCCCTTCACCTGCGATTTCGCCATTTACTCCCCGTGTTTCAAAACAGCAAAGTACGGGGCGGTATTCGGAGGAATGGGAGTGAGGAGTCATCCCAAGTGAGTGGACGCGCAGTTTTTGTCCCCGAGGGCTGATCAGGAATCCTGGAACTGATTGCCATTGTTTCGCAGTACGTTCTAGCCATTGGAGCTTACGAGAAGGACTGCCTGGACGATGAGAACAGGAAACTGATTTGACGGCTAAACGATAAGAAAGCCCGCGCTCTGAGTGGAGCGCGGGCCATTTCGACGTTCGGGCTATCTGCCGACTACAGCGCCTCGACGCGCGACGTCTCCTGGTCGTCCACGACGAAGGAGCCGTCGTTCAGCTCTGCGATGCGGGCGTTGAGCTTGCCCAGCAGCTCGAGCATGCGGGGCTTGTCGGCCTTTTCCTTCTCCTCGTTGAACCAGCAGAGCAGGTCATGCGAGTCGAACTCGTAGCAAGACGAGTACAGCTCGCAAATTTGGTCATTGAGGGTTTGCAAAGCCTTGTCATTGTCAATCACGGGAATGCCGGTTCGGAGCTCGCCGTCGATGAACTCGTCCTTCCACAAAGGGCCGGCCAGGAAATCGAGTGAAATCTTGAGAGTTTTCATTATTGCGCCTTCCTGCTTCTCAATGGGTGGGCGCTGACCAAAAAATGTCTAAGCCTATGCCCATAAGAAGAACGTAATTGCCATTGTATTCGCAAGTCCGTACGTAGCCCTCTCGACCGTTGGCTATCTTGATCATTTTGGACACGGTTTTTCCGTCCTTGGTTGTGCTGCGTAGGAGTCCCGGTGCCTCAGATCCGGAGACGTCGAGCCTTTTTGGCGCAAAGCCAAAGCGATGCGTTCGCGATCACTTGCCCTCTAGGCGAGCGAGAAGTGCCAGGATATGGACGAGGTGAACGCCGGGCCCATGAACCATGCGGAGTGCTGCGCGAAGTGGTGCGGGAAGAGCTGGTGAAGAGTACGGGGATGGATGCCGTGCCCGATTAATTGGAGAATATGGACAAGCGAAAGGAGCGGACGTGGGCATTCTCGGATCCATTGACAAGGGATCGGTGGCAATCGCTGGCGAGGCGATGCAAAACGGCCAGGAGAGCCAAGTGAAGGAGCGCGGGCGAGCCACGGGCAACTTTCGCTGTTCCCCTGAGCAACGCCGAGCGAGCCAGCCTCGACTGCGGCAGTGCAGAGAAGAGGAATGCTCTGGCTTCTGTGGGCATCGATGTCTTCGGGCTGAGCAAAGAGAAGATCGTCTCCGAGGCCGTCGCTCTTCTCAACAAGCTGTGCGGACAGAAGCTCTCCTCCCAAAACAAGCCCTCGAGAAATGAACTGCGGCCCCGTTTGTTGGACGTTGTTAATTAGGATACAGTCCTAGACCGCGAGGGACATGCTCCGGAACTCCTCCGGGGTGCGTCCCTCGAGTCGTATCTGGCGCCGTCTGGTGTTCCAATGGATGATGTAGGCGTCCGGCTCGTGCTTGAACCGCTCGTACGAGTCGAACTCGCGGCCGCGGTAGAACTCGTCCTTCAAATGGCCGAAGACCTGCTCGGTCGCCGCGTTGTCCAGGCAGTTGCCCTTGCGGCTCATGGACTGGCGGATGCCGAGGCGTTCGAGCTCGTCCCGCCACCATTGGTGCTGGTACTGCCATCCCATGTCCGAGTGCAGGATCGGCTCCGCGCCGGCGGGCAGGCGCTCCGCGAGCATGGCGAGCAGGCGCTTCTGCTGCCCGAGGTCCGGACTGCGGCTCACGTCCCAGGCGACGATCTCCTTGCTGGCCATGTCGTACACGGGAGCGAGGTACGCCTTGCCGCCCGCGACCTTGAACTCGGTGACGTCGGTGCCGAGCTTGGAGAACGGACGGGCCGCGCCGAAGTCGCGTCTGAGCAGGTTATGCACGTGATCGCCCGTCTCGCCCCTGTACGAGTCGTAGCGTTTCCATGGGTTCCTGGAGCGGATGGCGCATCTCAGTCCCATGCGCCGCATGACCCTGAGCACGCTCTTGGCCGACACCTTCTGTCCGAACTCGTGGACCAGGCACATGCGCACCTGCCGGTGGCCGCACCCGTTCGGCGTGCGTCCCCAGATCTCGCCGACCAATGGCTCGAGGTCGGCCCGCGTCACACGCTCCGGATGCGACAGGTGATAGAAGTACGTGGATCTGGCCAGTCCCGCTATCCTCAGGAGCTGGTCGAGCCGGTGTCCCCGCCCTGCGAGCAGTCGGACGACGGCGCTTTTCTCGCGCCGCGTGACTTGTCCGCCCGCAGGGCCCGGAGTTTTTCCAGGTACGCGACCTTCGCCTCGAGGTAGGCGACCTGTTCGGCGAGCTCCTGCTCGCGCGTCGGTTCGGGTTTCGGCCTGGACTTCGAGCCTTTGGGCCTGCCCTTGGGCCTCGGTCTGAGCGCCTCCGGGCCTCCCGCCCGGTACTCGCGGCACCATCGTTCCAACGGCGCGATGCTCGCGATCGCGTACTTCGCCATGACCTCCGTCTTGGTCATGCCGTTCTCGACGCGGTCGCGCGCCGCGGCGACCTTCGTCTCCCAGTCGTAGCGTCTGCTGCCGTTGCCTCCCATGACCGCCTCCTCACCGCCGGACCTGTACAGCCTGATCCAGTTTCTCGCGGTATACACCGGTATGGCAAGCCGGCTGGCGAGCGTGTTCCCGCCGGCTCCGGCCTTGACGGGTTCCAGCGCCTCGCGCCGGAACCCGTCGTCGTAGTGTTTCCTTCGATCCTCACGCATATGAGAGAACCGCACCTCCGATCATCGAATCTGAATTTCTTCAGTCCAACAATCGGGGTACGGTTCAAAGACGCCAACGGCCTCTCATCAGTATCAATCTTTTTGGGCTACTCCAATCGCGTCAAAGCGTTAATGATAGCTTGCGTGAGTTCATTCTGCTGAGTCGCAGTGAGCTCATTGGATGTGCGTATCAAGACAGTGCCAATGACTTTATGAGATCCAGACGAAAGGATGCCACCATCCAGCGCACCGAGATAGGTATCACGTTTCGTCACATCTTCATTAGTCTTATACGTCTCAATGGCACCGCCTGCATCGGTTCCTTTGTCGATAAGGTCATTACCGTAGACCGTCGATTGATCGACATTCTGAGATTCAAAGTAAACAGTGGACGTATATCCACCTGCCTTGTTGAGATTGCCGTTCGGGTCATTGTCCTCAGTGACCGGTGCCATATTGAGGATTCCGGGAACTTCCTTCAATCTAGCCATGACAAAATCTTGCGAAGGCTCAGTGACCTGCTTGAGCTGTTTGATACCATTCTCTACGTTCGTTGCAGCCTCGTCGATTTTGGCAATGGTTGCAGTATAATCCAGCGGCTTGGAAAGTTCCGAAGCTTTCTGGTTAAGTTCATCGGTCTTCTTAGGCTGTTTCCCTACCGCGCGACGTTCCCTCTTCGCAGATTTTGCGACTTCCGAAGCGTCCTTCTTGGTCTGAGGATCCAAAGTCTCATCCTTGGAATCAATCAGCTCCGTCAGCTTAGCCAAAGAATCGTCTAGTTTCTTGTTCTTGGAATTCACCATAGAAACAGCGTTCTCATATGATGCCAAGGCCTCACGGTGCGGAGCTTCGTATCCAAACCACCACCCGCATGCGCCGCCTATGATAGCGAGGGCTACCACAACGGCTCCTATGATTGAAATCTTCTTCTTAGACATGAGATCTCCCTTCTGCCG
>DAWCEJ010000014.1:0-2507 GCA_052274955.1 Collinsella sp. | reverse complement strand
GCTCAAGGCCAAGTACCCGGATGCCGAGTACGTCGACGCCCAGGGCAACCTCATCATGCCCGGACTCATCAACTGCCACACCCACATCTACTCGGGTCTGGCCCGCGGCCTTGCCATTAAGGGCTGCAACCCCACCAACTTCTTGGAGAATCTTGAGCAGCAGTGGTGGAAGATCGACGACAACCTGACGCTCGACGGCACCAAGGCCAGCGCCTATGCCACGATTTTGGACTCCATTCGCGATGGCGTCACCACGATCTTCGATCACCATGCGAGCTTCTGCGAGATCCCGGGCAGCCTCTTTACCATTAAGGATGCCGCTCAGGAGCTGGGCATGCGTTCGTGCCTGTGCTACGAGGTCTCCGATCGCCGCGGCCAGGAAAAATGCGACCAGGCCATTGCCGAGAACGCCGAATTTGCCCAGTGGGCCGACAAGGAGCGTCGCGATAACGACAACCATATGATCGCCGCCATGTTTGGCGGTCACGCCACCTTTACGCTTTCGGACGAGACCATGGACAAGATGGCCGAGGCCAACAACGGCCTGACCGGTTTCCACATCCACGTGTGCGAGGGCATGAATGACGTGTGGGACTCCCGCCTCAACCGCGGCGGCATCAGCCCCGTCGAGCGCCTGCTACAGCATAACCTGCTGGGTCCCGACACCATGCTCGGCCACTGCATCCACGTGACGCCCGCCGAGATGGACATCGTCAAGGAGTCCGGCACCTGGCTCGTCAACAACCCCGAATCCAATATGGGCAACGCCGTGGGCTGCGCCCCCGTGCTCGAGTTCTTCCGCCGCGGCATTCCCGTGTGCATGGGCACCGACGCCTACACCCACGATATGCTCGAGAGTCTCAAGGTCTTCCTGATCATCCAGCGCCACAACGCCGCCATGCCCAACGTGGGCTGGTGCGAGGCCATGACCATGCTGTTCGAGAACAACGCCAAGATGGCGAGCGAGTACTTCGATCGCAAGCTCGGTGTGCTCGAGGCCGGCGCTGCCGCCGACGTCATCGTTATGGACTACAAGCCCTTTACGCCGCTGAGCGAGGAGAACATCGACGGCCACATGCTCTTTGGCATGATGGGCAAAAACTGCCGCACCACCATCATCAACGGCCGCGTCCTGTACAAGGATCGCGAGTTTGTCGGTATCGATGAGGAAAAGATCAACGCGTGGACCATGGCTGAGTCCAAGAAGCTCTGGAGCACGCTCAACGGTCGCACCTACTAATTCACAAGTAGATTCGCGCACGTCGGATGTTTCGCCGCATCCGACGCGCGCATAGGCGGCCTCCGCGGGGTCGCCGGCGCTGTGCTAGCGCTACACCGTATTTGCGCCCGCCGCGCGGTCTCGCCGGGCGTTACAGAGAGGAGCTCATTATGAGCGACATCATGAGGCCGATCCCGTTTTCGCAGCTGATGAACTGGATCATCGAGGAGCACAAGACCCAGGACGCCATCTTTGGCGTGCGTAAGATGGTCACGACCAACCAGGAGGGTGCGCTTCCCATTTTTGACGAGCGCATCGAGACTCCGTTTGGCCCGGCTGCCGGTCCCAATACGCAGCTGGCCCAGAACATCGTGGCCTCTTATGTGGCCGGTTCTCGCTTCTTTGAGCTCAAGACCGTCCAGGTTATGGACGGCGAGGAGCTCTCCAAGTGCGTCAACAAGCCCTGCATCGTGGCTCAGGACGAGTGCTACAACTGCGAATGGTCGACCGAGCTCGAGGTTCCGCAGGCCTTTGCCGAGTACGTGAAGGCATGGTTTGCCTGCCACCTGATCGCTCGCGAGTACGGTCTGGGTAGCCCGGACGGCTTTGTCTTCAACATGTCGGTGGGCTATGACCTGGAGGGTATTAAGAGCCCCAAGGTCGATGCCTACATCGAGGGCATGAAGGACGCCAGCGGCTCCGACGTCTGGAACGAGTGCCGCGCATGGGCGCTCGCCAACCTGGACAAGTTTGAGCATGTCGACGCCGCGTTTGTCGAGTCCATCCCGGCACGCGTCTCCAACTCCATCACCGAGTCCACGCTGCACGGCTGCCCGCCGGCGGAGATCGAGCGCATCGCGACCTATCTGATCACCGAGAAGGGCCTCAACACCTACATCAAGTGCAACCCCACGCTGCTGGGCTATGAGTTTGCCCGCCAGCGCCTGAACGAGCTGGGCTTTGACTACATCGTCTTCGATGACACGCACTTCCGCGAGGACCTGCAGTGGGTCGACGCCGTGCCCATGTTCGAGCGCCTGATTGCCCTGTGCGCCGAGCGCGGCCTGGAGTTTGGCGTCAAGCTGACCAACACGTTCCCCGTCGACGTGACGAGGAACGAGCTGCCTTCTACCGAGATGTACATGTCCGGCCGTTCGCTGTTCTCGCTGACCATCGAGGCCGCCCGCCGCATTACCGAGCAGTTCGATGGCAAGCTGCGCATCAGCTACTCCGGCGGTGCCACGGTCTACAACATCCGCGCCCTGTATGACGCCGGCATTTGGCCCGT
>DAWCEJ010000013.1:0-1968 GCA_052274955.1 Collinsella sp. | reverse complement strand
CTTTCTGTTGAGCCATGCGCGTGCCGCTTCCAGGTCGGACGTGGTCGGCGCAGACACCCTGATCTTTTCCATAGGTATGGGACCGGTCGCGTAGCTTGCGAGCGAGTTGGCTGTTTGGTATACAGCGCGTGCCGTGGTATGTGACAGAATGATTCCCATACGCGCATGATGGCATAGCGGACGCCGCATACGCCCGAAACTTCGGGCAACGGTATTGGGGCGTGGCTTATCTTCTGCGAACGGTGGGTTTTGAGCTGTCGTATTGAGGGAGCAGCTTCGGCTGGGGAGGTTTCTGCCAGCTGCCCCTTTTTTGGTGAACTTTAGTTGCGGATTCGTAGCTTCTAAGCGTTTTTGCCGACCGCTCAGATGCCTCACCAACATAATTTGAGTTATTCGGCCTTATCCTATACGAATGGTGCGATCGCAACGTCCTTTTCGAATTGATTCAGGTAGATTTATGGGGCTTGGTTGCGAAATTAGGGCGACTATAGCGTTCGATTGCGGTTCACGGGGCCTCGACTAGTGGTTCAGCTGGCCGAACAACTCGAAAAATGTAGGTGGGCCAACCTGCCGACTATGTGAAGCACGCGTATTTGCTCGTTTTGATGAAAACTAGGATGCAGCCATAAGGCTGCATCCTAGTTTACTGCGTGCCGGTGCGTCCAGACGGATTGCGCTGTGCCTGGCAGGCGCTCCCGCAGATGGATCGGTTATTTCGCGAATAAGTTCTTGAGGTTGAACTCGGCTTGGACGGTGCGGAGCATGAGGTCGGTGTCGTCCAGGCCCAGATGCTGCTCGTTGGCGTCGGCGGCGAGGGTGCCGCGGCGGCGGGCCCAGTTCTCGAGCGCGGCGGGCGCGGATTCGCGGGGGAGCGAGCGCACGTCGGCGTCCAGGCTGCGGCAGATCTGGCGCGAGTCGATGACGATGATCTTGCCTGCGCGGCGTGCCTCGGCGTAACCGTCCAGGTGGATCTTGAACCAGCTGTCCTCAAAGGCGGCGTTGTGTGCCATGTACGGGTACTTCTTCATAAGCTTGAGCAGCTGCTTCTGCAGTTCCTTGTTCTCGCGGAATGGCTTTTTGCCGTCGATGTCGTCCCAGGTAATGTGGTGGATATTCGACAACGGCACATCCTCGCCGCGGTAGATGTCGGGCAGGCCGCAGTAGTGCGCCTCGGCGTCGTGCGGAACGGCGTCGCTGGTGAGCTCCATGATCTCCCAGCCGACGTTGATGATATAGCCGCGCTCGGGTGCACGGCCGGTGGTCTCGATGTCGATACCGAGCACGGTGCCCTGGATGGGCTTGCGGGCGTAGGCCACGCCGAGCGCGTCGCGGTCGCCGCGGATCTCGCGCATGACCGACGCGGCGGTGCGCTTTTGCATCTTACCGATGGCCACGCAGGTGTCGGCATCGGACAGGCCGCGCGAAAGCGTCGCGGGCGTCACGTTGCGCAGGCGTGCCTCGCCAATCTGGTCGCACAGGTCGCGGTTGCGGTCAGCCAGGTCGCGCACGGTGGCAAAGTCGAAGCTGGGGTCGCCCTCGGCGGTAAAGTACTCGGTCTCGAGCACCTTGAGGGCCTCCTCGCCCTTCTGGCGCTCGGACTCCATGGCGCCGTGGTCGCCGTAGATAAACATGGGGATAAACGGCTGGCGCTCGTATTCGAGTGCTTGCGATACGTTCATATGCTACTCCTTGGACGGGCCGCGTTGTGCGGCTCGAGGTTACTGAGTTATGGCGAGATGATAGTTTACCATGGGCAACTATTGGCATCGCGCCTAGGACAACTACAATACCCTAGTTGACCGCTAGGACTTTTACAATGCTGCCGAAAGACACGAAAGGTTCCATCCGTCATGGATTTGCTGATTGATATTCTGCTCGACGCCGGCAAGGACACGCTCTCGCTGGTGCCGTTTTTGCTGGTGACGTATCTTGCTCTCGAGACACTTGAGCACGTTGCGGGCGACCGCG
>DAWCEJ010000012.1:0-1406 GCA_052274955.1 Collinsella sp. | reverse complement strand
CCTTGACCAGCGTGATGATCTCGTTGCCCATCGCCGGCAGAATACGCTTGGCGACCTGCGGCATCACGATGTACAAAAACGTCTGCAGACGCGAGTAGCCCAGCACCTCGGCGGCCTCATATTGACCACGCGGAATCGACTGCAGGCCCGAGCGATAGATCTCGGCAAAGTAGCCGGCGTAGTTGATGATGAACGCCACAACGCACGCCGTCCACTTGGAATCGGGCGTGAGCGAGATGCCGAACACGTAGTACGGGGCAAAGTAGATGGCAAACATCTGCAGCATGAGCGGCGTGCCGCGCATCACCGAAATGTAGATGCGCGCAATCCAGCGGAGCGGCGCAATTTTGCTCATGCGCATGAACGCCACGGGGATTCCCAGCGGAATCGACCCGAGCAGCGTCAACACAAACAGCTGCAAGCTGACCAAGAATCCCTGGCCAAGCATCTGCATCATGACCTGAATAGACAACCCAAGCTCTCTTTCACAGTAACGGAACAGCGAACCCAATGCTAAAGCGGGTTTTCCAGGTGCCCGAGTTTGCCGTGAAAGAGGAGCGCCGCGTACTAAATGTACGCAAGCGACGGTTTGAACGGCAAAATCGGGTGCCTGGGAAAGCCGCTATTTGAGCACCCAGTTGTCGAAGGAAAGACCATAGCTTGAATACTTATCGCACAGGTCCTTGACCGTGCCGTCCTCGTAGAGCGCCTTGAGTGACTCGGTTACAGCATCGGCCGACTTGGTGTCGCCCTTCTTAAAGCCGACGGCGTAGTGCTCGCTGGACAGCGGCTTGTCGAGCTGCGTATAGGCATCTGGCTTGGCGGCCAGCTGATACTGAGCGATCGAGAGGTCACAGGCAACGGCATCGACCGCACCACTCTCGAGCTGCATAAACGCCGTGTTGTACTCACCGATGGTATCGAGCGTGGCAAACGTCGCGGCCAGATCCTTCTGGTCGCCCTCGAGCACATCCTGCGCAGCGGAATCAGTCTGGGTAATCACGGTCTTGCCGGCAAGATCGTCCCAGCTCTTGATACCCGCGTCCTTCTTGACCACGAGCACCTGCTCATTGAGCATGTACGGCTCGGAGAACGTGTAGTCGTCCTCGCGACCCTCCATGGTAAAGCCGTTCCAGATGCAGTTGATGGCGCCTGAGTTAAGCAGCGTATCCTTGGCGTCCCAGTCGATGGCCTCGTATTTGACCTCCCAGCCCTGCTTATCGGCAACAGCCTTGGCCAGATCGAGATCAAAGCCGGTGTACTCGCCATCGTCGCCCACAAAGCCGTACGGAGGATAGGACTTATCAAAGCCCACCACGAGCTTCTTGGACTCCGCAGCGCCCTTCACATCCTTGGCCGCGGCAGAACCAGCAGCGGAGCCCTTGCCGGCACCACCGCCGCAGCCG
>DAWCEJ010000011.1:0-2995 GCA_052274955.1 Collinsella sp. | reverse complement strand
TTTTTCATGCCAACTTGTTCGCTCTGGACGTCGCTCGCTGACATTGCCAAATCATTGGCGTTTCCTTGGTTGTCAAATGATCCGTAGGGAGTCATTGGTGACATTGCCTTGATATTTTATTCAGTCGGCTGTGATGTCATTTGAGCTGCTTACCTGCTTAAGGTAATTGACGGCATAAGTCCGCTATCGAAAATATTGCTCAAAATATCGTTCAAGAAGTCGCGGAGCGATTTTTGATGGGTCGTGCGTCAAGCGATGTGGCAAGTTCTTGGTTAGATATTGGTCAGTTTTGGGGCAACCTTGCCAAAAGCTTGACGAATGCAAATTTAGACGTCAGCGAATGAACACTTTGAGCGAGCTCGGTTCAAAATTCTGGGCTGATTCTCGATAATCGCCTTCAATCGCCCCTTGCCAAGCGCTGGCCTCGCTTACAATCTGCTCCGACATTCGTGCGCCGTCCGGCGCTTAAGAGGGGAGGGCCCCATGGCAAACGAGATCTGGACCATCAAGCGTTGTCTCGAGTGGACCAAGGAGTACCTGGCCGAGCGCGGCGAGGAGCACCCCCGTCTTTCTGCCGAGTGGCTGCTGTGCGCCGCCACGGGCCTGGCGCGCATTGACCTATATATGCGTATGGACGAGACGCTTAACGCGGCCCAGCTCGAGACCATGCATGCGGCCGTTGTCCGCCGCGCTAAGGGCGAGCCGCTGCAATACATCACGGGCAGCACGCAGTTTCGCATGATCGACGTCGCGTGCGCCCCCGGCGTGCTCATCCCGCGCCCCGAGACCGAGATGCTCGTCGAAGAAGTCCTGAACTATCTGGATACCGAGGTGCTGAGCCCCGAGGCCGCTGCCCGTCAGCGTGTTGAGCTGCCTTGGAACGATGAGGTCGAGCAGGCCCGCAAAGCTGAGGCGGCGCTGGCCGACGAACGCGCGACCGCCGAGCGCCGTGCTGCCAACCTGACGGCCGCCGATGAGGCTGCGCTGGGTAGCGACGTGCTCGGTAGCCGCGCCTATGCCGAGGAGCTTGCCGATCGCGAGGCCGAGGAAGCCGCCGCGCAAGCAGCAGAAGCCGAAGCCGCAAAAGCCGCCGAGCCCGAGCTCGACGAATACGACATCGCCATCGAGGGCGCCGACCAGGAGACGGTTTCAGCTCAGGATGCCGCTGCGCCTGCCCCAGCCGAGCCCCGCACTGCCCGCGTTCTCGAGGTCGGCTGCGGCACGGGCTGTATCTCGCTCTCGATCGCCTGGGAGCGTCGCGGCCACGTCACCTGCACTGCTACCGATATCGAGCCGCGCGCCATCGACCTTGCTACCAAAAACCGCGATGCGCTTGGCCTCACGTCCGACGAGGTCGCCTTCAGCCTCACGAACCTGGTGAGCTCCATTCCCCGTGAAGAGTGGGGCACCTTTGACGTACTCGTCTCCAACCCGCCCTACATCCCCACCGATGTCATGCGCTCGCTGCCGCACGAGGTCAAGGACTTTGAGCCCGATCTGGCGCTCGAGGGCGGTGCCGACGGCCTCGATATCTTCCGCCGCCTGCTCAACGCGGCGCCCTACATGTTGCGCGCCGGCGGCCTGTTTGCCTGCGAGCTCTACGAGGGCGCGCTCGACGCTGCGGCCGAGCTCTGCCGCCAAGCGGGTCTGTCGGACGTGCGCATCGTCCACGACCTCACCGATCGCCCCCGCATTGTCCGAGCCATCGTCACCGAGCCCAAGCAACGCCAGTAATATTTATTAACTGGTTAGCAAAAATTATAAAGTAGTTTATAATTAGGACGGCTGAAAGAGGTCGGCCCATGCAACCTCCTACCTTTCGGGAAATCATTGCCCTACTCAAGCACGATGGATTCGTGAAGGTCGCGCAAGTCGGTAGTCATGCTAAGTATGTTTCTGGTGACCGCGTTGTCACCGTGAACGGCTCTGGTGGTGATCGACCAAAGAAGGGCACGTGGGCAAGTATTCGTCGCCAAGCTGGATGGTAGTTGGAGGCAAAATGAGGCAGCGATTTACCTATGACTGCGTTCTCATAAAAGAAGACGATGGTTACTGCGCTAGCTTCCCGCAGATTCCCGGCGCCTTTGCCGATGGCGATACGCGCGAAGAAGCGATTGCCCATGCCACCGAGGCACTGATGGCGTTTTTGGCCGACGACCTCAACAACGGTTTGACTCCGGCAGGGTACGAACGCTCGGCCGAGGTCGTGGCCCTTTCAGTCGAAATCGACCACGAGGACGCTCGGGAAGCGGCGTGCCGAACATTTAAAGACGCAGCGCTGGACCTCAAAGTCTCCGCTCCGCGGATTACCGCGCTGGTCAAAGCCGGAAAGCTCGATGTTGAACTCGTCGACGGCCGTCGGATGATAACGATAGGCAGCATCGAGCGCTACGCCGCCCAAGAACGCCACGCCGGCAGGCCAAAGAAGTTCGTCGCAGTCCAATAACCCCCTCACTTTCACCGACTACTAGAGCCGCTCACCAAACCAACATGCGCTCTGGGCAAATAGGTTGAACGTTTCGTGCGAGAATGCCCCACAGTAAACAAACTTGCACCAGAGCGTAAGGGGCTGGCATACACATGCAGACGGTCTATCGGGTATACGAGGGAACGCGCGAGCCGCATCGGCTTGCCGTCGAGCGCACGGCCGAGGTGCTCGGCCGCGGCGGCCTGGCTTTGATCCCGACCGAGACCGTCTACGGTGTCGCCGTGGCAGTCAACGCCTTCTCGGACGCCGTGCCCCAAGATACAAGCGAATTCCCATCGTGGCCGCGCGATCCGCAGGCTGCCGTCAATGGCGCCGCAGTTCCTGCGCTCGGCACCGGCTATCGCCGTATCTTCACTCTCAAGCAACGTGAACTCACGCAAACCGTCGCTTGGCTGGTCGATGGCGTCGAAGCACTCGACCGCTATGGCGTGGATATCCCGGAAGATGCCCGCATACTCGCGCGACGATGCTGGCCGGGAGCCCTGACTATCGTGGTCAAGGCAGCCC
>DAWCEJ010000010.1:0-12019 GCA_052274955.1 Collinsella sp. | reverse complement strand
CTGCTCACGACGGAGGCCACATTAAGTGGCCTCCTGTTCGTGCGGAACTCGCGATAAACCTAAGCCGGTGTCCCCGCTCTCCCGGGGCCTGTCGTGGCTTGGCCGTTGCATGCGGCTCGCTTTTCGGAACGGGGCTGACGGACACGTTCCGAAATCTACCACCGTCGCTGTACAGGGTGTCTATAAAGAGCCGTGGCCAATAAACGGCAAATATGAGTACTGATACTCTTTTAGTAGCAGTAATTTTGACCAAATTTAAGGTGATTTGACGTGTCGATCGAGCAGATAAGCTGCCGTATCTCCTCAAGTGTTCATTAAAGGAAGACCTTGATGCGAATAAATCTCATTAAGATCTTCTTTTATTAACGAAAATAATGTAGCTACAACGGTAACAGTACTCATATTTGCCGTTTTTTGGCCACAGTCCTTCGGAGGGTCCTCGAAAATAGTCCCGAGCCGGCACTTGGGGACGTTCCTATAATGCCGGCACTTAGGAGCGTCCCCAAGTGCCGACACCGCGTCTGCCTGCGGCGGCCGCGCCCCGCTGCGTCGCTCCGCACCCTTGCGGGTTCGAATCCCTCCGCTTGGCGGCGTTGGCTCGATTTGCTTGACGTGAGGGGCTCTTGGCTGGTGTGGGACGGAGGGATTCCGCGTCCGCCTGGTCGGCGGCCGCGCCCCGCTGCGTCGCTTCGCTCCTTGCGTGCTGCGCTGGAAAACGCTTCGCGTTTCCTCAGCTCCGCACCCTTGCGGGTTCGAATTCCTCCGCTTGCCCACAAGAAAGCGCCCTGGGCCGTTATGGGCTTAGGGCGCTCAGTTTTAATGGCTGGGACGGAGGGATTCGAACCCCCAACAGCCGGCACCAAAAACCGGAGTTCTACCGTTGAACTACGTCCCAATGTGTGGTGTTGCCCAAAAGCAACTCGTCTAGTTTACCTAATCTGCGAGGGCATCGCAAACGCCGTCGAGTAGGCGTACGGCGAGCGTCTGCGCGTCGCTGGCCGTGAAGGTGCCGTTGTAGCGCGTCATGCCCGTGAGCTCAATGCGAATGCGAGCCGGCTTCTGCTGCGCGGCGACATTGGCGGTGCGGATGCGCTGGGCCAGGTTGTGGCACTCGGCGAGGGCAATCGTGGCGCGTGGCGCGGCGTCGGCGGGCAGCTCGTCGCTTGCGATCTCGAGCACCAGGTCAACGTCGGTTGGGACCTCGGAGTCGCAGAGCATCATGCCGCTGTTGTCGGTCGTTGCCGTGGCGATGTTCCACATGCGCGAAGCAACGCTGCGTGCGATGGGGTCCTCACCGATAACGGCGATCTGGAAGCGCTCGAGCACGTTGGCGGCGCGAGCAAAACCGATGCGGGACTCGGCTTCGGTGACCGAGGGCTTGCCCTCCCACACATGATGCAGGCGGTTGATGTAGGCGTAGGTGTCCTGGAAGGCCATGCCGTCGGCAAACAGGCCGACATTTTCCTGGAACTGCTGCAGGGCGGCCTCGGTATGCGGACCAAAGTAGCCGTCGTCTTCGCCACAGGCAAAGCCCAAAACGTTGAGAGCGCGCTGCAGGGCCTGCACATCGGCGCCATGGAAATTGGGCATGCGCAGATACAGGGTGCGGTCGCCCAGCTTATACGAGGCGTCGACCAGGGCGCTCCAACAGGGGATATCGACGGCATGACCGGCAGCAAGGCCACTGTCGAGCCTGAAGGTGCTGACGGCCTGCTCGGTGGTGGTGCCAAAGCGCTTGTCGGCGACCTCGTCGGCATCGATGGTGTAACCGAGCTGCAGAAGGCGGGACTGAACATCCTCGACGGCTGCTCCCTGCATGCCCGTGGTAATAGGTTCCATGAACGAACCCCTTTCGGCGTACGATTCGTACTATTTTGAGCGCGTGTCGGATAGACAACGCGAGACAATGCATAAACATGCACTCAACAGTGTAGCAACTTGTACCCAAACTCGCTGCCCACAGGTTTTATGACCCCCGCTAGTTAAGACGCTCCACAAAGAAATCTGCCATTGAGAGGAAGAGCTCGCGCGCATGCGGGTCGAGCTCGACGCCTTCGATAGCGGCCTTGGCCTTAGCGGTCAGGTCGAGCGCATAGGTGTGGGCGTAATCGATGGAGCCGGTCTCCTGGAAGATCTCCACGGCGCGTGCGAGCTGCGCAGGGTCCTCGGTGCCCGAGGAAAGGATTGCCTCGATCTCGTCGTGATAGCGCTCGTCTGACAGGGCATGCACGGCAACGAGGGTGCGCTTGCCCTCGGTGATATCGGTGCGGAAGTCCTTGTTGGCGGCCTCCTTGGTGCCGATCAAGTTGAGCAGGTCGTCTTGAATCTGGAAGGCAAGGCCCGTGTGCAGCCCAAAGGCGCGCAGTGCCTCAATCTGCTCTTCGCTGCCGCCGCCGATAATGGCTCCGGCGGCAAGCGGCGTCGCTCCGCTGTAGTACGCGGTCTTGTGCGTCGCCATGTCCAGATAATCGTCGACCGAAATGTCAAAGCGCCCGTCGCGGACCCAGCCCAGGTCGAGCGCCTGGCCCTCGATGGTACGGACGATCATCTCGGTAAGCTCGTGGAGCACGCGAAGCTTCACGTCTGCGTTGAGTGTGGGGTCGTCGAGAACCGTCTTGGTGACCATGGTGAGCGCCAGGTCACCGCAGTTGATGGCAAGACCGGTGCCCTCGGTAAGGTGCATGCAGGGCTTGCCGCGACGAATCTGCCCGTTGTCGGCGATGTCGTCGTGGATGAGTGCGCCCGACTGAAAGTGCTCGATGGCCGCCGCTGCGCTGCGGGCGCTCTCAAAGCTGCCGCCTACCGCAGTGGCGGCGAGCATGCAGATGAGCGGGCGGTGGCGCTTGCCAGCGTTTGCCGTAAATGCCGAGAGCGGGGTATACAGGTAGCGCTCGATATCGGCGGAAGTCGCCTGTCCGTCAAAGAACGTGGCCAGATAGTCGTTAATCTGGTCAAAGTGCTGGGCTAAAAAGCTGGTAAACGGACTGGACACGGGTTCTCGCATTCTTTGATAGGTTGCATCGTTGCATTATGCAGACAACATATTGCCACATTAGGGCGTCGAGCGCGGCGGTTGAAGACGATTGGTCCATGCGGCCGCAAGTGCGGTAGGGGCTTGGCTAGATAAGCCCAAAGTGTTCGAGCGCGGTGACGACGCCGTCGTGGTCGATGCTGTCGGTGACATAGTCGGCCTTTTCCTTGAGGAAGTCCGGTGCGTTGCCCATGGCGATGCCAACGTCGACGGCGTTCATCAGCGAGACGTCATTGCTGGCGTCGCCGATGCCGTATACGGTTCCGTGGTGGGGATCGAGGGCGTCGAGTACGGACTGGATACCCTCGCGCTTGGTGCATTCGCGAGGCGAAATCTCGGTCACTTCGAGCTCGAGCTCGTTAAAGCAGAGCAGCGGCTCAAACGCTTGATCCTGAGCGATGCGGTTGGCAAGCGACGTGGACATTAAGATCTTGTAGGCGCTGTAATGTTGCAGCTGCGTAATTGCATCGCCCACGGTGCGGGCGTATCCGGGGGCGTCGGGCGCATCGGCACTCATGCGAACGACGCCATTGAGTCCCTCAAAACGAATCACTTCGTCCGATTGCTCAAGAATGGGAGCAAGGCGCTGCAGCATGCCGGGCGTCATCGCCAAATCGCGAATCACGTGTCCCTCAAGTTCGACATAGCCACCCGCGAGGCAGACGATGCCGGTCCAGGGCAGCTCGAGCAGCTTTGGATGGATGCAGCTCAGCGTGCGCCCTGTGCAGATAAACGCCATATTGCCCTTGGCGACAAAATCACGGATGGCTTGCGAGACCGCTTCATTGGGATAGGGGGAGAGGTCTCGCTCGCTCTCGGGAAGCTCTTGTGCCACTCGAGGGTCTTGCCAGGCGAGTGTTCCGTCGATATCGAAGAAGCAGATATCGCCGCGCTTATGGGCTGCGCTGGCGGAAGGGGAGGCCGAGGTGGTGGGCACAAATCCCGGCTCGAGGCCCATGATCTGGTCAAAATGCTCTTTAACGCGGGGAACGGAGATGCCAATAATCACCTGGGCGGTCTTGCCCGTAATGATGAGGCCCTTGGCGCCCACCGCGACAAACGACGCATTATCTGCAACGATGGAAGGGTCTGCGACCTCGACGCGCAGGCGCGTGGCGCAGTTGGTTGCGCCCACGATATTGCCAACGCCACCTAAAAGCTGAATTACCCGCTCAGCGAGGACGTGATCTTGATCGGATTGAATACTGACCTCGCCATTGGGAGATTGCTCTTTGGCAAAGCCGCTTCCCGTTAAACGATCGATTGCCGCGCGATTGGAGACATGATCCTCGCGGCCCGGCGTCTTAAGGTCATAGACCAAGATGAGTGCTCGAAAACTAACAAAAAAGATGAGGCTAAAGGCAAGACCGATACCGAGCGCCAAAAGGTAGGAGCCGGCATGCATTCGCATGAGCGGGATGAAGTTGAAGGCCGTCATTTCCATGAGACCGCCCGAGAAGATGCCGACGATGCCAAAGAAGTTCATGGTCATGGCAAGGCAGGAGGACAGGACGGCGTAGAGCAAAAAGAGTCCGGGATAGGTGAACATAAAGAGAAACTCGAGCGGCTCGGTGACGCCGCAGACCACCGAGGCGACGATGGCGGGCAAAAGGATGACCTTAAGGCCGGCGCGGCGTTCGGGTTTGGCGGTGAAATAGAATGCTGCCGCGATGGCGGGAAGGCCAAAGAGCTTGCCCCAGCCGGTGGCGGTAAAACCTGCCCAGGGCGCAAGTTCATTTAAAGGGCGCGTGCTATGGGAGAGAATGGGGAGCAGGTTGGTCCACGTGGCGTAAATACCGTCGTGAATGACCAGATTGTCGTAATAGATGGGCATATAGAGCAGATGGTGCAGCCCCATGGGCTCGAGCGCTCGCTCCAAAAACACAAAGATGCCCACGCCGAAGGGGCCGACGCCCGCAAGTGCGTGGCGCAGCGTTTCGGTTACAGCGTATGCGAAAGGCACGATGGCGGCCGAGATGGCGGCAAGGGCAAACACGGCAAAATAGCTGATGAGGTAGACCAGCGAGGAACCCGAGAAGGTGCCGAGCCAATCGGGAACCTTGGCATCGTAGAAGCGGTCATGGATCGCGACGACGGTTGCCGACACCGCCAGCGGGCCGATAATGCCGGTGTCGAGCGTCTTGATGCCGTCGATGACGGTGATGCCGCTAGCGGAGGTCAAAAACGACGGGTACTTAAGCCCAAGGTTGTCTCCGCTCAGCTTAATGATCTCGCTCAAAAAGAAACAGTAGGCAAAATAGGCTACGAGCGCCTCGAGGCAGCAGCGTGCCGGTTGCTTTTGGGCAAGGCCGATAGGCAGCGCTACGGCAAAAAGGAGTGGAAGGCGCTTAAAGACCGTCCACGAGCCGCGCTGAATGATAGTCCAGAAAACGTACCAGGGGGTTCCGTATACGGCGAGGTCGCCGACGATATCCACGGTCGTTGCGAGGGCGGAGATGCCGACCATGAGGCCTGATATAGAAAACAGCATGGCGGGCGCGAACATGGCTCCGCCAAAACGTTGGATTTTCTGCAGCATAATATGCCTTTCGGATGCAACATGCTGTGCGAGCGAGAACGTTTAAACAATGAACTCATTGTAGAGGACTGGCTGCTTGCCGCATTGACGGTTTTGATTCGGTCCGATTTGGGTTTCGGGGGAACCGTCGACGGTAAATAATCCGTGCTTTACCGATAATCGGTTTAAACAACTTTAAGAAATGCTATCGTGCCTAGCCATACATATTCATTAGAGGTGAAATCATGCCAAAAGCGATTTACGAAGGAATCTACCGCGAGATCCGTTCGCGCATCATCAACGGGACCTATGCGTTTCAGGAGATGCTGCCAACCGAAGCCGAGCTGACCGCGGAGTTTGGCTGCACGCGCAATACCGTTCGACGCGCCTTGAGCATGCTGGCCGACCAGATGTTTGTGCAGCCTATACACGGTAAGGGCGTGCGCGTTATTTGGCTTAAGGGCGAAACCGACATGCTGGGCGCACTCGAAGAGGTTGAGTCGTTTGGCGAGTTCGCAAAACGCAACAATGCCGTCGCATCGACCGAGGTCAAGTCTTTTGAACATTTGATTTGCACTGAGCAACTCTCACGTCGCCTGGGCTTTAAGGTGGGCGAGGAGTTGATTCGCGTAGTGCGTGTCCGAAGCCTCAACGGCAACGCGCGCCAAGTGGACCATGGCTATTTTTTGGCGTCGATCGCCAAGGGCCTGACTCCCGAGATCGCGGCAGATTCTATTTACGGCTATCTGGAGCACAAGCGCGGTGTCAAAGTGATGGCGAGCCGTCGTACGGTGAGTGTCGAGCTCGCCAACGATGAGGACTGCAGCTATCTTGACCTCGGCAAATACAACTGCGTTGCCGTCATGGAGAGTCAGTCGTACACCTCGGATGGCATCTTGTTTGAGGTGACGCACACTCGCACACACCCCGAGATCTTCCATTACCGCGTCAATTCCAAGCGATAGCCGGCTAGCTCGCAGCCTGACGAGACTCATGGCCTCAAAGAGAAAACGCCCGGTCAAACCGACGGTACATCGGCTTGACCGGGCGTTTTCTCTGCATTCGATAACAAATAATTGTTTATACAAAACTTGTCAAGTATCAAGTTGAAATTACCGTTCACCGAAGTTTTTCTACCGCTCTAGTAATACTTGTTCAAACAACTAGCCAAATAGCGTATCGTTCAAATCAGCAAAAGGGGCAAAGTCCCCGAGCCAATCTCCGAAGGCGGCGGCAAAGGGTGCCGCCACGGTGTGAAAGGGTGGATTGTAATGAAGAACGAAATGAGCAGAAGGCAGTTCCTGGGCTTTGCTGGTTCCGCGGCTGCAGTTCTTGGTCTGGGCCTCGTGGGTTGCGGTGGTTCTGCCGGCTCCGGCTCCTCTGCTTCTGGTGACGCTGCCGAGGTCTACTTCCTCCAATTCAAGCCCGAGGTCGACAAGGAGTGGAAGGAGATCGCCAAGGCCTATAAGAAGGAGAAGGGCGTCGAGGTCAAGATCGTGACCGCTGCCTCCAACACCTACGAGGAGAAGCTCAAGTCCGAGATGTCCAAGAGCTCCGCTCCGACCCTGTTCCAGGTCAACGGCCCCACCGGTCTTAAGAACTGGAAGGATTACTGCGCCGACCTGTCCGATACCAAGCTCCGCGGTGAGCTCATTGACGACTCCCTGGCTCTGCAGTCCGACGGCAAGGATGTGTGCATCGACTGGGTTCAGGAGAGCTTCGGCATCATCTACAACAAGCAGCTGCTCGAGAAGGCTGGCTACAAGGCCGAGGACATCAACTCCTTCGACAAGCTGAAGGCTTGTGCCGACGACATCCAGGCCCGCAAGGACGAGCTTGGTGTCGAGGGTGCCTTCACTTCCGCCGGCATGGACGACTCCTCCAGCTGGCGCTACACCACCCACCTTGCCAACATGCCGCTCTACTACGAGTTTGAGAAGGAGCACAACCAGGAGGACGACGAGATCAAGGGTGAGTTCCTCGACAACTACAAGCAGATCTTCGACCTGTACATCACCGACTCCACCTGCGATCCTTCGCAGCTTGCTTCCAAGACCGGCGACGACGCCACCAACGAGTTCGCAACCGGCAAGGCCGTCTTCTACCAGAACGGCTCTTGGGCCTACTCTGACCTCGTCAAGGCCGGCATGACCGACGATCAGATTGGCATGATGCCGATCTACATCGGTGTTGACGGCGAGGAGAACCAGGGCCTGTGCTCCGGCGGCGAGAACTACTGGTGCGTCAGTTCCCAGGCTTCCGAGGATGCCCAGAAGGCCACCGAGGACTTCATGTATTGGTGCGTCACCGCTGACACCCCGACCAGCATCATCGCCGACAAGATGGGCCTGACCGCTCCGTTCAAGAGCGCCAAGGAGACCACCAACGTCTTCTCGCAGCAGGCCGTTGCCATGGCCAAGGACGGCAAGAAGACCGTCGCTTGGGACTTCGTCTACATTCCCTCCGAGGAGTGGAAGAAGAACCTCAAGCAGGCTCTGATTGCCTACGCTGCCGATAACAGCAAGTGGGACGGCGTCAAGAACGCCTTCGTCGATGGCTGGAAGACCGAGAAGGCCGCTTCCGAGTAAGCAGTTGCTGCCCAAGCTATCTGATTAGCGACAGGGGGGCGGGCAGACGTTGGTTTGCCCGCCCCCTGCATATTGAAAGGACCCTTTTATGGGCAAAGCACTCAAGCGCTGGTGGCCGCTCTTTATGCTGCCCACGTGCCTGGCGTTTATGATCGGGTTCGTGATCCCTTTTATCCAGGGCTTCTATCTCTCGTTCTGCCAGTTTATTATCATTAGTAACGCGCACTTTGTCGGTATCGAGAACTACGTGCGCGCGCTGTCCGATCCGCAGTTCTCCACGTCGTTCTTCTTTACCGTGGCGTTTGCCTTCCTGTCGACGGTGCTCATCAACGTGATCGCCCTGGCCATTGCGCAGGCGCTCACCCGCAAGGCGCTCAAAGGCACCAACATCTTCCGTACGATCTTCTTTATGCCTAACCTGATCGGCGGCATCGTGCTGGGCTACATTTGGCAGATTCTGATCAACTGCCTGCTCTCCAACGTGGGCGCCCAGCTCATCGCTCTTAACTCTGCTGCTGGCTTCTGGGGCCTTATCATCCTGACCCTGTGGCAGCAGGTCGGCTACATGATGATCATCTACATCGCTGGTCTGCAGTCCATTCCGTCCGACTACATCGAGGCCGCCAAGGTCGACGGCGCTACGGCATGGCAGACGTTTTGGAAGGTTAAGATCCCTAACCTGATGCCGACCATCACCATCTGCCTGTTCCTGTCCATCACCAACGGCTTTAAGCTGTTCGACCAGAACCTCGCCCTTACCGGCGGCGCCCCCGCGCACTCCACCGAGATGCTCGCCCTGAACATCTACAACACGTTCTATTCGCGTGCCGGTATCGCATGGCAGGGCATTGGTCAGGCCAAGGCGGTTATCTTCTGCATCCTGGTCGTGGCCATCTCCATGATCCAGCTTAAGGCCACGAGGTCCAAGGAGGTGCAGCAGTAATGAAACGCGATAAGGTTATCAACCGCGCGCTCTCGATTTTCTTTACGATCCTGTCGCTCGCGTGGATCTACCCCGTGTTCATGATTGCGCTTAATTCTTTTAAGAAAGCGACCGCAATCAGCACCACCACGGCATTCGATCTGCTCACGCCCGAGACGTTCAACGGCCTCGCAAACTACATGCACGCCCTTAACGAGCAGGGCTTTGCCTCGGCATTTATGTACTCGCTCATCATCACGGTCACGTCGGTCGTGCTGATCTTGGTGTGCTGCTCCATGTGCGCTTGGTACGTGGTTCGTGTCAACAACAAGATCTCGAACTTCTTCTATTACCTGTTCGTGTTCTCGATGGTCGTGCCGTTCCAGATGCTCATGTTCACGCTGTCCAATTTGGCGGACCGCATCGGCTTTAACACGCCGTTCAACATCTGCTTTATCTACCTCGGCTTTGGCGCGGGCCTGGCGGTCTTTATGTTCGCCGGTTTTGTAAAGAACATCCCGCTCGAGATCGAGGAGGCGGCCATGATCGACGGCTGCAACCCGGTCCAGGTGTTCTTTAAGATCGTCCTTCCCATCATGAAGCCCACCTATCTTTCGGTCGGCATCCTCGAGACCATGTGGGTCTGGAACGACTATCTGCTGCCCTACCTTACGCTCGACTCCACCAAGTACAAGACCATTCCTATCTTGATCCAGTACTTCCGCGGCGGCTACGGCCACGTCGAGCTCGGCCCCATGATGGCCTGCATCATGATGGTCGTTATCCCCATCGTTATCATGTACATCCTCTGTCAGAAGTACATCATCGACGGCGTGGTGGCAGGTGCCGTCAAGGGCTGATGCCGTAACTGTTTTGCAAGTTTCTGCGGCGCCCCTCAGCGCGGCGCCGCGTATCGAAAGGTAGAGACATGGCCGAGATCGTTCTCAAACATGTTCAGAAGGTGTATCCCAACAACGAGTCAAAAAAGAAGGGCTTCTTTGGCAAAAAGAAGAAGACCGAGGAGAAGAAGCACAACCTCAAGGTTACCGAGGACGGTGTGCTCGCTGTAGAGGACTTCAACCTCACCGTTCACGACCAGGAGTTCGTCGTCCTCGTTGGCCCCTCTGGCTGCGGCAAGTCCACGACGATGCGCATGGTCGCCGGCCTGGAGGACATCACCTCGGGCGATGTGCTCATCGATGGCAAGCGCGTCAACGACGTGGCACCCAAGGACCGCGACATCGCCATGGTGTTCCAGAGCTATGCTCTGTACCCCAATATGACGGTGTACGAGAACATGGCGTTTACGCTTGAGCTCAAGAAGGTTCCCAAGGACGAGATCGACCGCAAGGTTCGCTCTGCTGCCGAGATTCTGGGCATTACCGAGTACCTCGACCGTAAGCCCAAGGCGCTCTCCGGCGGCCAGCGCCAGCGTGTCGCTATCGGCCGCGCCATCGTGCGTGACCCCAAGGTCTTCCTGATGGACGAGCCGCTGTCCAACCTGGACGCCAAGCTTCGTAACCAGATGCGTGCCGAGCTCATTAAGCTGCGCCACGAGATCAAGGGCACGTTCATTTATGTTACTCACGACCAGACCGAGGCTATGACCCTCGGTGACCGTATCGTGGTCATGAAGGACGGCGTCGTCCAGCAGATCGCCACCCCGCAGGAGGTCTTCAATCATCCCGCGAACATCTTCGTCGCCGGCTTTATCGGCGTGCCGCAGATGAACTTCTTCGATGCCCAGCTGGTGCGCTCGGGCAACGGCTTTACCGTCAAGACCGAGGATATGAACGTGGCGCTCGCTCCCGAGACCTGCGCTCAGCTTGCTCTCAACTGGGACGGCGGCGACGTGAAGGAGATCACGGCCGGCGTGCGCCCCGAGCAGATTCTGCTTGCCGACAAGGACGAGGAGGGCGCGCTCCAGGGTACCGTCGAGGTGACCGAGCTCATGGGTTCGACCGAGCATGTCCACGTGACCGCTCCCGATGGCCAGTTCGTCCTGATCATTCCCGTTGTCGACCTCGAGGCCAAGGGCGCGCTCAAGGCGGGCGACCCCATCTGGTTCAAGTTCGAGAAGAACGCGACCCACCTCTTCGATAAGGTCTCTGGCAAGAACCTTATCTAGGCCTGGTGCATCCGGGCCCTCCCTTTGGGCGACTGCGGTATTGCCATCCTTTTGCCGCGGTCACATATAAGGCTCCCCTCCCGTCCACTGGGCGAGAGGGGAGCCTTTCTTTGTGTTGGGGCTGTCCATCGGCCAGTTTGTCTTGATTTGTAACAGGTAGGGCCGATTTCGGACGCTAGGTGTTACAGATCGAGACAGTTCCGCTGAGCTGACCATTTCATCTAAATCTGTAACACCAAAGGTGAATTTCAGCTGCTAGATGTTACAGATTGAGATAAACCCAAGGGGAGGGGCCGGTATGTCTCGATCTGTAACAGCTGGGACCGTTTTGGTTGAGTAGTTGTTACAGATTGAGATTGTTTGGTCGAGTCGGGTCACAGGGTAACGTGCGGGCACAAAAAACGGAGCCGTGTCGCCACGACTCCGTTTCTCAAGAGGATGGGTAAGGGAAGCGAAATTAGTTCAGGTGCCAGATCTCGTCGTTGTACTGGGAGATGGTGCGGTCGGACGAGAAGGTGCCGGCGTTGGCGATATTGATGAGCGTCTTGCGCATCCAGGCGTCCTGGTCCTCGTAGTCGGCCAGCACGCGCTCCTTGGTCTGGATGTACTCCTCAATGTCGAGCAGGGCCATAAACCAGTCCTTGCCCTTAATGTCGTCGTGCAGGCGCTGCAGGCGCTCGGCATTGCCGGTCGCCATAAAGGCCGGGTTGGTGATGAAGTCCACCAGCAGTTTAATGCCGGGCTTGCGGTAGAGCATACCGGCGTCATAGGTGCCGTTGGCATAGAGCTGCTCGACCTGTTTGGAAGAGGCGCCAAAGGTATAGATGTTCTC
>DAWCEJ010000009.1:0-2502 GCA_052274955.1 Collinsella sp. | reverse complement strand
CGGGAGGACGAGAGCAACGAGGATGTCTCGTACCTGCGCAATTACGTGCGTCATCGGGTAATGCCGGTAGTGGCACAGCGCAACGCGAGCGTTTGTAAGACGATTGGCGCCGCCTGCGAGATCCTGGGCGACGAGGACGCCTTTCTTTCCCAGCTGTCGGCGCAGGCGTTTCGAAGCTGTTTGCGCAAGGAGGCGGCGGGTGCGCTGGTACTTGATGCCCGGCGTCTTGCCGCGGCAGAGGTGGTGATCGCGCGGCGCATCGTGCGATTGGCGATTAAGCGCATCGACCCGGACGCTCGTCCAGAGATGCGCCATGTGGAGCGAGTTCTTGCCTGCGTCGCCGCTGGCTCGGGCTCGGTCACGCTTCCGGCGGGGATTGACGCGCGCGTGGAGTTTGGCATGCTGGCGTTTAAGGCGCCGGCGGCTCGTGAAGGCCTGGTCGCAGACTGGATTACCGTACCCGGTCGTTTGCCGCTGGGTGGAGGACGTATGCTGGTCGCGGAAGCGATGGCCGTTGAGCCGGGATACGATATCGTGCGCTGCGCCCGTGAACTTGCTGCTGCCGGAGAGGTGGCTGCCTTGGTGGATGCGGCGGCACTTGGTTTTGCCGACGGCGATAGCGATCGGATCCTGGCGGGCTCGCGCGGCGAAATCCCCGCCGAGGCGCGAATGGCGCGCCTGTGGGTGGACGGTCCCGCGCCGGGAGACGTAATGTGCCCGTTAGGGATGAGTGGCCGAAGCAAGAAGGTATCCGACTTGCTGGGTGAAGCGCGTATCCCTGTTTCCGAGCGCGCGGGCGTGCCCGTGGTGAGGACGGCGCCAGGCGGAGCGGTGGTATGGCTCGCCGGGGTTCGTGCGGACGAGCGTTTTAAGTGCACGGCGGCGACTCGTGTGACCTATCTGCTTCGCGTGGTCGATGCGGAATAGCGCCCCGGGCAAGCTGTTCTGTGCGACGTTGACGGTATTCCCACGCTGATGACATACGGGCTGGTAAATATATCCCGTGCGCTGCTAGAATGTGTAGTTCGCGTCCATACGTCGGTGTGTGGGCGATAAGCACAAGAAAGGGTTGTCATGGCTTCTCAACATCCGGATATCGAGAAGGTTCTGTTCACGCAGGAGGATATCGACGGTATCGTCTCTCGCCTGGGCGAGGAGATTACGCGCGACTACGCGGGTAAGGATCTAGTGCTGATTGCAGTCCTGCGTGGCGCCGTGGTCTTTATGGGCGACCTGATGCGCAAGATCGAGTTGCCGACCAACATCGATTTCATGGCTGTTTCGAGCTATGGCGACGGTGTGAAGTCCTCCGGCATCGTGCGTATCATTAAGGACCTGGATATCGACATCCGCGGTCGCGACGTGCTGATCGTCGAGGACATTCTGGACTCGGGCCTGACGCTCAAGTATCTGATGAAGAACCTCGAGAGCCGCAAGCCCGCTTCTCTGGAGGTCGCCGCCTTCCTGTGGAAGGACGTTGAGGGCCGTACCTCGGCCATCACGCCCAAGTATGTTGGAACCCATTGCCCCGATGCCTTTGTGGTGGGCTACGGCCTCGACTATGCCGAGCGCTATCGTAACCTTCCGTATCTGGGCATTTTGAAACCGGAGGTTTATTCGTAAGATGCCCGACGACCGTAACGATAACAATTCCCAGACTCCCCGGGAGCCTAAGATCCCGGGGATGCCCGGAGGCAAGAAGCCCACGCGTACGGGCTGGCTGTATTTTATTTTGGCTTGCGCGCTTCTGGGCTACGCCTTCTTTAACATGGGCTCCGGCTTTGCCAATTCCAGCAACACCGTTAAGCTCGCGACGAGCGAGATGGTGAGTGCCATCAAGCAGGATCGCGTCGAAGATCTGACCTATACGGTTCAAGACGGAAGCGTGACGGGTCATTACTGGAAGACGAAGAAGGAAAAGGGCGATACGAGCGAGCTCAAGAGCTTCTCCTCGACCTATGTCGGCTCCGATTCGCTTGCCGAGCTTATGGCGGAGCACCCCGATACCAAGTACATCGTCAACACCAACGATCCCGATTTTTGGGGCGACCTGGCGATGAGCGTGCTTCCGACGATCGCCCTGATCGCTATCATGTTCTACTTTATGCGCCAGATGATGGGTGCCAACAACAGGAACATGCAGTTTGGCAAGACCAACGCCAAGACCAACGAGGCCACGCGCCCCAAGGTTAAGTTCGAGGACGTTGCCGGCGTGGACGAGGCGGTCGAGGAGCTCGAGGAGATCCGTGACTTTTTGAGCGATCCGGATCGCTATCGCAAGCTGGGCGCCAAGATCCCGCGTGGCGTGTTGCTGGTGGGCCCTCCGGGCACCGGTAAAACGCTGCTGGCCAAGGCCGTTGCCGGCGAGGCGGGCGTGCCGTTCTTTAGCATCTCGGGTTCCGACTTTGTCGAGATGTTCGTGGGTGTCGGCGCCAGCCGCGTGCGTGACCTCTTTAAGGAGGCCAAGTCCCAGGCTCCGTCGATCATCTTCATCGATGAGAT
>DAWCEJ010000008.1:0-5961 GCA_052274955.1 Collinsella sp. | reverse complement strand
GGGTAGTACAGGGCAAAGTCGACGATCAGGATGATGGCGAGCATCACAAAGGCGAGCGGCTGGAAGCCCAAGCCCATGATGGTGCCGATGGGGCCGGGGACGGTCCAAGGCAGGGTGTACATAAAGCCGTTCATGCCCAAGAAGTCGATAAAGATCTTGAGGATCCAGATGTTGGCGATCGGAGCAAAGACAAACGGGACAAAGAAGACGGGGTTGAGCACGATGGGTGCGGCGAACAGCAGCGGCTCGTTGACGGCAAAGCACACGGGGACGATGGCTGCCTTACCGACGGCACGCATCTCCTGGGATTTGGCCAGGAAGCAGAACATAAAGACCAGGACGAGCGTGGCGCCGGTGCCGCCCATGCAGACGACGAAGTACTGGGCACCCTGGGTCAGGACAGCGGAAGCGTGCTGACCAGCCTGGAATGCAGCCAGGTTGTCGGTCATGTTGGCAACGAGGGCGGCGGCGATGGCGGGCTCGACGATTGAGGGGCCGTGGATGCCCACGAACCAGAAGAGGCTCATAGCGCCGTAGATGACGGCGAGGCCGATGTAGCCGTCGGCAGCGGTGAACAGGGGCTGGAACACTTGGATGACGCCCTGGGCAAAGCAGAAGCCAAAGGCAGCACGGAAGACGATATCAAAGACCCAAAAGACGGCAATGCAGACGGAGAAGGGGATGATGTCCTTAAAGGTCTGCGAGATGTTGGGCGGAACCTGCTCGGGCATCTTGACGGTGATGTTGCGCTTGATGAAGAACTTGTAGATGATGCCGGTCACAAACGCAGCGATGAAGGCGGTTAGCAGGCCCTTGGAACCAAGATAGGTGGTGTTGAAGCCGCTGGCGGCGTCCGTGGCGATCGTGTCGCTCGAAAGGAGCAAGAAGCCGATGATGGCCGCGCACATGCACGAGATAAAGTTGATCTGGTTGTTCTTGGGCAGGTCGCGGTTCTGGGCGTCGGCGAAGTGCTTGGCCGTGGTGGCGGCACAGGCGATGGCCAGGATGCCCATGGAGTAGTTGTAGCACTTCCACAGGGCGTTGTTGATGTCATCGGGCCAGTAGAAACCCCAGATATTGGGAACCGAGGCTACCAGGCAGAAGATGGACGAGAAGATGATGATGGGGATGACGGAGATAAAACCGTCGCGGATCGCCTTGAGGTACTTGTTGCGGGCGATCGCGTTGAAAAAGGGCTGCCCCTTTTCGATGATGGCGATGAGTTGCTCCATGCAAAGCTCCTAAGAGTCGGTGGGTTGGCAACGATGGTAGCTTTTGACGTTTGGTTGCCAAAATGTTGACGTTGCCATTTTGCGACACAAAATAAGACGCGAACCGATGGCCCCTGTGCCTGTGGACCGTCGATTCCTTGCGCGTAAACGTTTGAGCCGCCCGGTGGCTCTGTGTTTGCACAATGGCAACGTTAACATTTGGGCGACAAAAGCCGTTCGGGGAAGCAAAAATGTCGGTGAACGGTAGGTTTTGGGTGGTGAGCGTATGGTGGGGGAGGCGTTGGATATACTTGAAGGCGTTAAAAATGACTGCGCAAGGTGCCACCAATGGCATCGTTGACATAGAAAGATCGACCTATGGCCGCTGTTAAAAAATCGGTATCCGTCAAAGACGTAGCGCGCCTCGCGGGCGTCTCGGAGCAGACGGTCTCGCGCACCGTGCACGATTCGCCCAGCGTGCGCCCCGAGACCAAGGAACGCGTGCGTGCCGCCATGCGCGAGCTGGGGTATCGCCCCAATTTTGCCGGTCGATCGCTGCGCCGCGGTAAGTTTAAGACCGTCGGCGTCGCCATGTTCAACATTACCGGCACCGGCAATCTCGACCGTATGGAGGGCTTTGCCGCCGCGGCCGATAAGCACGGCTATGCCATCACCCTCACTAAAGTAGACGGGCATCCGTATACCCTCGAGAGCGCATCGTCGCGCATGAGCGCACTGCCAGTGGACGGTATGGTTGTGATCATGAATCGCATGCCGGCAGACTTTGGCACTTTTGAGCCGCTGCCCGGCATGCAGACGGTGCTCGTTACGATGTTGGAGCACCCGCTCTGTTCAACGGTCGATAACGACCAGTTCGATTGCTCGCGCCAGGTGGTCGAGTACTTGCTGGAGCGGGGGCACAAGACCGTGCACTTTATCTCGTGTCCCGAGCGCTCGCTTTCGGGCATGCGGCGCGAGGAAGGCTGGCGCGAGACATTGCGCGCGCATGGCATTGAGCCACCGCGACTTATCCGTGGCGATTGGACGGCGCAGAGCGGATATGCCGCAGGTCAGGCCCTGGCGGATGATCCGACCTGTACGGCCATTTATGCTTCCAACGACGCCATGGCCTACGGCTGCATTCGCGGGCTCGAGTCGCGCGGAAAGCGCGTGCCCGAGGACGTGAGTGTGGTGGGTGTTGATGACAGCCTGGGCGATATCGTGCCCGACCGTCGCCTGACCACGGTGCGCTTTGACAACAAGCGCGTCGGCATGTGGGCGGTCGACAAGATTGCCGGCGCCGAGGGCGTTGCGCCCGGTGTGGAGCACATGCTGTTTCCGGGCGTGCTCGTCGAGGGCGATACGGTGCGCGATGTACGCTAGGGCGCAGGTCTGTTTGGGTTGCCGCTAATTGTGTTCGATATTGTTCAGATTGGTTTAAAAACCGTTCACGGGCGAAAAGCGACCGTTCATAGCTCGAAATTACGTTTTACGCTGTTCTTTTTTGTTTGAATGTTATTGTTTCTGTCATACACAACGCAGCGCGTATGCCCGGACGCGATGCTCTCCATTGGTTCATATGTGAAAGGAACGCAATATGGCAACCAAAGAAGAAATCTCGATGGTTGGATTCGAGATTGTCGCATATGCAGGTGACGCCCAGACCGATCTGCTTGCAGCGCTCGATGCTGCTCGCGAGGGTGATTTTGAGAAGGCCGAGCAGCTGCACAAGGATGCCAGCGATGCACTTATCGGCGCCCACGACACGCAGACCAAGCTGCTTTCGCAGGAGGCCGGCGGCGGTGAGATGGAGATGACCTTCATCATGGCTCACGCTCAGGATACTCTCATGACCACCATGATCCTGGAGAAGCAGACCCGCTTTACCATCGATGCCTATAAGCGCATCGCCGCACTCGAGGCTAAGCTCGCCTAACGAGCTCTCACAACCAAGTCCCCTTCCAAAAGCTCTGCCGCTACCCGCGGCAGGGCTTTTTCTGCGCTCCTCCAAGTTGCGGTGAAATAGGGACTGAATAGGGACCGGCGAGCGCAAAACAATCCCTATTCCACCGCAACTCATCCCGAAATAGTCATTGGGGACAGTCTTGGTGCCCGTTCGTCTTGCCGTTCGGTTTTTCGATGGGTGGGTATACTTTCCACCGCATTACAGGCCGGAATGAGGAGGTATCCAAATGCCGGACAACGGATTGATTCAAAAGAGAGACGCGCACGAGGTAGCTCATGGGCGTTCTGTCCAGATAACCGAGCACACGACAGTAACCGAGCTGCAGCCCAGCCTGTCCGATGTCGTGTGCGCAAACAAAAAACTGCAGATCGGTATCATCGTTGCGCTCGTGGTACTGGCCTTGCTGTCGGGCTTTGTGGCTCGTCCGCATTTTGCCGATACCAAGACTTGGGACTCCACCATCGAGGTTATCGATCAAAAGAAGGGCAACGTTTTGGCGCTCACGACCTCGTGCGTGGCGCTGTCTGCGGGCATCACGGCGCTGCCGGGTGATACGGGAACGCCGGTTGCCGAGCAGCTCGCACAGCTTTCAGGCAACCTCGGTATCGTGCTTGCCGTGCTATACCTAGAGAAATACTTGCTCACGATTTTGTGGTCGGTTGGCTTGGGCATCTTAATCCCGTTTGCGTTGGTACTCTTTGCGGTCTCGCTTGGCATTCACGGACGCTGGAGCACGAGTGCCGTCCTGCGCCGCGTGGCGACCCGCGTGTTGGTGGTTGCCGTAATCGGCATGGCGCTTGTGCCCGCGAGCGTATGGGTGTCGCAGAAGGTCGATGAAACGTATCGCGTAAGTATTGAGCAAGCTGAGCAAAAGGCAGCGGACGCTGCGGAAAAGACCGATACCACGGACAAGTCAGGCGAGACCAGCTCAAAATCGAACAAGAAAAAGGCCGAGTCCACGGAGTCCAAAAACGTGCTCGAGCAGTTGACTGACGGGGCCTCGAGCCTGTTTACGTCGGTAACCAGCGGTGCCAAGCAGATGACCGACGAGATCGTGCAGCAGGTGACCGATCTCATCGAAGGCGTCATCGTGATGATCGTGACCTCGTGTGTGATTCCTCTACTGGTGCTCGTGGCGTTTCTATGGCTAGGACACGTGCTGCTGGGGATCGATGTCTCCGGTCCCGCGAACTATCTGACGGATCGTTTCTTGAGCGCTCCGTCCAAACATGCCAAGAAGAGTGGGCAGTCTGAGTAGGCGGCAAAGCGATCTTTGGAAGATCAACCGTAAGAAGGGCGGCCGAGACACGTTCTCGGCCGCCCTTTTGTCTGTTGAACACATGGTCGCTACGTCTGCGCCGGGCTCAAACGGTCGGCAATCAACCGTGAACGGTATTTGTTCAAAAAAGAACAAAGTTAAACAAATAATGGTTGCACCAGATGTTCGAATGTGTTCAAATAAACATGAACAGTGAAGAACCGCACATTCAGATGCCCGGACCTGAACGCGATTCAACACTTCCAAACAGAAACTACGCACCTGCGTATCTCTCAAGGAGGATGTCATGAGGGTTGTAATCGCTTCCGATGCCGACGGTATGTCGATGAAGGAGTCCATCAAGGAGATGCTCATCGCCGACGGTCACGAGGTCGTCGACTATTCCGAGACCCCTGCCGCGGACTTTGTCGATTCCGCGACCGCCGTTGCCAAGGACCTGCTGGAGCACAAGGATTCCCAGGGCTTCGCATTCGATAAGTACGGCGTCGGCTCCTATATGGCCGCCGTCAAGATCAAGGGCATGGTCGTCGCCAACATTTCCGACGAGCGTTCCGCTTACATGACCCGCGAGCACAACGGCTCGCGCATGGTCACCATGGGCCCGGGCGTTGTGGGCACCGAGGTCGCCAAGAAGATCGCCCGCGAGTTCCTGCGCGCCCAGTACGCCGGCGGCCGTCACCAGATCCGTGTCGACATGCTTAACAAGATGGCCTAACGAGAGCCACCGAGAACTCGAACTTCTATCTCAACTTGTGAATTCAGACGAAAGGACGTTCTGATGAAGAAGACCATCGCAATCGGTTGCGACCATATCGTTACGGACGAGAAGATCTATCTGGCCGACCGCCTGGAGCAGGCTGGCTACAAGGTGCTCGACTGCGGCACCTACAGCCACACCCGTACGCACTATCCCATCTACGGTAAGGCCGTGGGCGAGGCTGTTGCCAGCGGCAAGGCCGACTTTGGCGTGGCCCTGTGCGGCACCGGCATCGGCATCACCAACGCCGTCAACAAGGTTCCCGGCGCCCGTTGCGCCCTGGTTCGCGACATGACCTCTGCCCTGTATGCCCGTCGCGAGCTCAACGCCAACATCGTGGGCTTTGGCGGCAAGATTACCGGTGAGTTCCTGATGGCCGACATCATGCTTGCCTTCCTGGAGGAGCCCTACGAGAAGACCCCCGAGCACGATGCCCTGATCGCCAAGATCGACGCTTGCAATAAGGCCGACGCCGAGGCTCAGGCCGACCCGCACTTCTTTGACGAGTTCCTCGAGAAGTGGGACCGCGGCGAATACCACGACTAGTGGGGTTACGCGGTTTTGCCAAACCGCGTAACGGGTCGACGCTGCGCGGCGCTCAGGCACCCCATCTCGCCGCTCAAACCGTCGCTCGCGTACATGAAGTACGCGTCGCTCCTCTTTCGCGGCGACCTGGGGCACCTGAGCGCCGCTCGCTGACGTAGGGGGTACCAGCAGGGTTGCCGCTGTTGTTGGGAAGCGTTCTGGT
>DAWCEJ010000007.1:0-1133 GCA_052274955.1 Collinsella sp. | reverse complement strand
GGTCGCCGATGATCTTGATCGAGTTCTTGTTGGCGCCGACGGTACCGTCGCCACCCAGCCCCCAGAACTTGCACTCGATGGTGCCGGGGGCTGCGGTGTTGGGTGCATCCTCGGCCTCGGGCAGGCTCAGGTTGGTCACGTCATCGACGATGCCAATGGTGAACTCGCGCTTGGGCTCGTCCTTCTTGAGCTCCTCGAAGGCAGCGAACGCGGACGCGGGAGGCGTGTCCTTGCTGCCCAGGCCATAACGGCCGCCGACGACCTTGATGCCCGTCTTGCCGGCCTCGTAGAGAGCGGAGACGACGTCCTGGTAGAGCGGCTCGCCGATGGAACCCGGCTCCTTGGTACGGTCCATGACGGCGATCTTCTGGACGGTCTCGGGGAGAACGTCGACGAAGTGCTTGATAGAGAACGGACGGAACAGACGAACCTTGACCAGGCCGACCTTCTCGCCGTGAGCGTTGAGGTAGTCGATGACTTCCTCGAGCACGTCGCAGAAGGAGCCCATGCACACGACGACGCGGTCGGCATCGGGAGCGCCGTAGTAGTTGAACAGGCCGTAATCGGTGCCGAGCTTCTCGTTGATCTTCTTCATGTAGCCCTCGACGACGGCGGGAAGCTCGTCGTAGACCTTGTTGCAGGCCTCACGGTTCTGGAAGAAGATATCGCCGTTCTCGTGGCTGCCGCGGGTGTGCGGGTGCTCAGGGTTGAGCGCATGGTCGCGGAAAGCCTGGACGGCGTCCATGTCGCACATCTCGGCCAGATCCTTGTAGTCCCACATGGCGACCTTCTGGATCTCGTGGCTGGTGCGGAAGCCGTCGAAGAAGTTAAGGAACGGGGTCTTTCCCTCGATGGCGGCAAGGTGAGCCACCGGCGAGAGGTCCATGACCTCCTGGACGTTGCCCTCGGCGAGCATGGCGAAGCCGGTCTGACGACAGGCCATGACGTCGGAGTGATCGCCAAAAATGTTCAGGGCGTGGGAAGCGACGCAACGCGCGGAGACGTGGAAGACGCCCGGGAGCTGCTCGCCCGCGATCTTGTACATGTTCGGGATCATCAGGAGCAGACCCTGAGAAGCCGTGTAGGTGGTGGTCAGAGCACCGGCGCCCAGCGAACCGTGAACGGTACCGGCC
>DAWCEJ010000006.1:0-5761 GCA_052274955.1 Collinsella sp. | reverse complement strand
GCGATCTTGTCGATCTCGTCCACGTAGATAATGCCGACCTGCGCGCGCTCAATGTCGCCATCGGCAGCATTGATAAGCTTGAGCAGGATGTTCTCCACGTCCTCGCCAACGTAACCTGCCTCGGTAAGCGCGGTGGCATCGGCGATGGCAAACGGCACCTCGAGGATGCGCGCGAGCGTCTGGGCCAACAGGGTCTTGCCGGTGCCGGTGGGACCGAGCAGCAGGATGTTGGACTTGGCGAGCTCCACCTCGTCCATATCGTCGTCGAACTGCGAGTCCAAACCGTCGTCAAAGGCCGAAAGCGCAGCACCGCCCTCGATCACACGGCGGTAATGGTTGTACACGGCAACCGACATGGCGCGCTTGGCGTCTTCCTGGCCCATAACGTATGCCGAAAGCTCGGCATAGATCTCGTGCGGCGTCGGCACGTGCGTAATGACCTGGCGGTCGTCCTCGAGCTCAAATCCCTCGACCTCGGGATCCACAGCGGGCTGAGACGCAGCCTGGCCGTGGTCGTTGAGGAAGCCCGGCAGCTTGCCGTTGCGGGCAGCGTCCATAAAGTCCGAAGCCAGCGACTCCTCAAGGATCTCGGAACAGGCGGCAACGCACTCGTCACAGATAAAGATGTTGGTCGGGCCCTTTACGAGGCGACGGACCTGGCCCTGCTCTTTTCCGCAGAAGGAGCAGCGAATGGGGTTGCCGTTCTCGTCAAAGTTGTCCTGCATGTTTCCTGCCATCCTAGGCGTCCTTCGCGGCGAGATCGCGAGAGGTGACGATACGGTCAATCAGGCCGTAGTCGAGGGCCTCGGCAGCGGTCAGGTAGTTGTCGCGCTCGGTATCGGCCTGGACCTTCTCGATGGGCTGGCCCGAGGCGTCGGACAGAATCTGGTTGAGCTCGCGACGGGTCTTCTTGATCTCCTCAGCCACGATCTCGATCTCGGTCTGCTGGCCCTGGGCACCGCCGCTGGGCTGGTGAATCATGACCTTGGAGTGCGGCAGGCAGAAGCGCTTGCCCTTGGCGCCAGCCGAAAGCAGCACGGCGGCCATGGACGCGGCCATGCCCACGCAGATGGTGGAGACCTGCGGCTTGATGAAGTTCATAGTGTCCAGAATGGCCAGGCCGGAGTAGACCTCGCCGCCGGGCGAATTGATGTAGAGCGAGATATCCTTCTCGGCATCCTGGCTCTCAAGATGCAACAGCTGGGCAACGACCAGGTTGGCGCTGACGGAGTTGATCTCCTCGCCCAAGAAGATGATGCGGTCGTTGAGCAGGCGCGAATAGATATCGTAGCTGCGCTCGCCGCGCGGCGTCTGCTCGATAACGTATGGCACGAGGGCGGAATCGAACTTAGCGATCATACGCATCTCCATTTCTCTCTTGCGGACCAAATTGGTTCTAGATAAACGTACGGTGCCCGCATGCTATGCATTGGCTGGCACCGTACGAAGCAACCGGATAACCGGTGTATAACTTTACCCCATCACGGGCGCACGCATGCGCTCGCGGGCAAGGTGGCGAGAATTACTCGGCGTCCTTGGCGGTCTCGTCGACCTCGGTCACCTTGGCGTTCTCGACCAGGTGGTCGACGGCCTTGGAGCGACGGATGGACTCGCGGACGGCAGGCATGCGGCCGTCGGCGATGAACTCGGCCTTGGAAGCCTCGACATCCTTGACGCCGGCCTTCTCGAACTCGGCGTTAATGTCGTCCTCGGTGACCTCGATCTTGAGCTCGCGGGCGAGGGCGTCGAGGGCCAGGGACTCACGGGCAACGTCGTTGGCCTGCTTGTGCAGGTCGCCGATGAACTGCTCCATGGTCAGGCCGGAAGCGGGCAGCCAGGTGTCCAGCGTCATGCCGCGGGCAGCGAGGTTGGACAGGAAGTTCTGGCCAAGCTCCTCAAAGACGGACTGCTCGTAGTCGGCGTCCATCTCCTCGAGCTGCAGGCGCTCGGCGAGAGCGGAGACGCAACGGTTCTCCTTCTCGGCCGGGAGGCGGGAAGCCTTGTCCTGCTCGATCTCGAGCTTGATGGCGTCACGCATAGCGTCGATGCTGTCGAAGCCAAAGTCAGACTTGACGAGCTCGTCGGTGAGCTCGGGGGTGTTGCGGACCTTGATGCCCTTGACGGTGACCTCGACGGTGTGGGTCTCGGCCTCCTCGCCCTCCTCGGCCTCGTCGGTCCAGGTGACGGACTTGACGTCGTCAACGTTGGCGCCGATCAGAGCCTCGTTGAACTCGGCGGGGTTGCTGTCGCTACCGGCGATGAGCATACGGCCCTCGGCGGCAAAGTTGTCGGCGTTCTCGACGGCCTTGAGGTCGACGGTAACGTAGTCCTCGGACTCGACAGCGCGGCCCTCGACGTCCTCGAAGGTGGCACGGTAGTTGAGGAGCATCTCGACCTGGTTGTTGATCTCGGACTCGGTGACCTCCGCAGGGGGCATCTCGATCTCGACAGCGTCGAAGGAGGAGAGCTCAGCGGCGGGACGCAGGGAGAACTCGACGGTGTAGGTGTAGTCCTCGTGATCCTTGGCGAGGTCGAGCTCCTTGTAGTCACCGCTCTTGGTGGGGACGATGTCCAGCTCGTTGAGGACGGCGGGCTCGTTGGCGGCGATCAGGTCGTTGGTGGCCTGAGCGAGGGTAGCCTCGGCGCCAAGAGCGGAATCGATGACCGGACGGGGAGCCTTGCCGGCACGGAAGCCCGGGAAGCGGTACTTCTTGGCGGTGTCCTTGTAGGCCTTCTTGATCGCGGCGTCGACGTCGGCGGCCGGGATGGTGACCGTAGCGGTGAGCTTGGCGTCCTTGACGTCAGAAGCGGTGATGTTCAACACGTTCCTCCTCATACTGCCCAGCTTATCTGAGGTGCTGGTACCTTTATGCAACAAAGAGTCGCGACGGCCGAAGCCGACGCAGATGCGTTGGTGCGGGCGAAAGGACTCGAACCTTCACGGGAATCCCACCAGAACCTAAATCTGGCGCGTCTACCAATTCCGCCACGCCCGCATGAGCGCACAGACTAGGAATGATAGCAGATACGAACGACAAGCGCACGCACACGTTTTACAGGCTCACGACCTCACCACGAGTGCGAAAGGCGGGGCGAGTTGCCCCGCCCCGCCCATTACGACTTGTTCGCCGACCCGCTACTCCCCCAGCAGGGCCTTCTCGGGCGTGATCGGCAGCGAGCGCACCTGGTGGCCGGTGGCGTGTGCCACGGCCGAGGCCACGGCGGCGAGCGGCGTGTTAATGACGACCTCGCCGATCGACTTGGCGCCAAACGGGCCCGTCGGCTCGTAGCTCGGCTCAAAGGCCACGCGAATACTGCCGATGTCCAGGCGCGTGGGCAGCTTGTAGCTCATAAAGTTGCCGGTGCGCAGGCGGCCGCGGTCGTCGTGCTCGACGATCTCGTAGAGCGCGTGGCCGATGCCCTGGGCAATGCCGCCCTCGGCCTGGACGCGCGCGAGTGCCTCGTTGATCACGGTGCCGCAGTCCACAGCCGCCGCGTAGTCCACCACAGTCACCTTGCCGGTGGCCTTGTCGACCTCGACCTCGGCAATGCCGGCCATAAACGGCGGAGGCGAAACGGGCAGGCAGGCAGAAGCATGCGAGGTGAGCGCGTCGCCGCCCGCGATGTTCTTGACGCACAGGTTGGCAAAGTCGCGCAGCGTGAGGTAGCGGTTCTGCTCGCGCGCGGCGCGCTCGTCGGACAGACGCACGTACTGGCCATCGAAGACCACGTCGGCGGCGTCCACATCCCACATCTGGGCGGCCTTGGCACAAATCTTCTCACGCAGCTCGGTCGCGGCGTTCTTGGCGGCAAGGCCCGTCACGTAGGTACCGGAGCTCGCGTACGAACCGGCGTCGAACGGCGACACGTCGGTGTCCACGCCGCGCACCACGATCAGCGAGCTCTCCACGCCCAGCTCCTCGGCGGCAATCTGCGCCAGGATCGTGTCGACGCCCATGCCGTTATCGGTGGCGCCGGTGCCGATGGTAATGAAGCCGTCCTCTTCCAGGCGCATGTCGATGCCGGCGATATCAACGTTGGAAATGCCCGAGCCCTGCATGGTGAGCGCACAGCCCAGAGCACGCACGCGGTCGCCCAGGTCCACAGCCAGCGGCTTGTCGCGCCAGCCGATCATGTCCATCGCGCGCAGCAGGCAGCGGTCGAGCGCGCAGGCGTTGAGCTTCTCGTTGTAGTACTGCGGCATGATCTCGCCCTCGCGCACGATGTTCTTAAGGCGCAGGTCGGCGGGGTCCATGTGCAGCATGTCGGCAAGCTCGTTGACGGCGCTCTCCACGGCAAACTGGCCCTGGGTGGCACCGTAGCCGCGATACGCGCCGCCGCGGTTGGTATTGGTGTAGACGGCGTCCCACCTAAAGCGGCTCGCCTTCACGTGGTTGTAGATGGGCAGGCTCTTGTGGCCCGACAGGCCGATCGTCGTGGTAGCGTGCTCGCCGTACGCACCGGCGTTGGACAGCGTATGCAGATCGATGGCCGTGATGGTGCCGTCGTTCATGGCGCCCAGCTTAACGGTCATCTGCATCTGATGGCGCGAGTTGCCCGCGGTGATGGTCTCCTCGCGGGTGTAGCAGCAGTAGCTCGGACGGCCGGTCTGCTGTGTCACGAACGCCACGAAGATCTCACAGCAGCCCGTCTGCTTGGAGCCAAAGCCGCCGCCGATGCGCGGCTTGATAACCTGCACCTGCGACTGCGGAATGTCGAGCGACTGCGCGACCATGCGGCGCACGTGGAAGGGCACCTGCGTGGAGGAGGTCACCGAGATGCGGCCGAACGCGTCGGTCGTCGCGAAGGCGCGGAAGGTCTCCATGGGCGCGGTCTGCGTGGCCTGGCTGGTGTAGGTGCGCTCAAAGACGATGTCGCTCTGGGCAAAGGCCTCGTCCAGGTCGCCAAAGTCGCTGGTACCGCTGCACACCAGGTTGCGAGCAACGTCGCCGCCCTGCGGGAACATGAAGGTCACGTCGCCCTCGGGGTGGACCACGATGTCGTTATCGAGCGCCTGGGTAAAGTCGAGCAGGGGCTCGAGCACCTCGTAGTCGACCTTGATGAGCTTGAGCGCCTTATCGGCGGCCTCCTCGGTCTCGGCGGCGACGATCGCCACCTCTTCGTTTTGGTAGCGCACGAGGTTCTCGAGGATCAGACGGTCGTAGGGACTCGGCTGCGGATAGCTCTGACCGGCGATGGTAAAGCGGCGCTTGGGCACGTCCTCATAGGTGTAGACTCCCACGACGCCCGGCACCTTCAGGGCGCGAGACGTGTCGATGGAGCAGATCTTGGCGCGGGCATACGGGCTGCGCTTGAGCTTAACGATGAGCGCGCCGGCGGGCACCATATCGCCCGTGTAGACGGGACGGCCCTCGAGCAGGGCCTTCGAGTCCTTCTTAGGCTGCTTATGGGTGATCTGCTTGTACGAGACACCGTCGCAGCTAGTGTCGTTGACCGGCAGCTCGGGCATCTCAAAGCCCACCTGCACGCCGGACTCGTTAAGGAAGCGGACGATGGCGCGCAGCTGGCTCTCGTAGCCGCTGCAGCGGCAGAGGTTGCCGGCCAGCTGGCGCGAGAGCTCCTCGCGCGTGGCGACGAGGCTCGGGTCCTCCTTGGCGGCGCGGGCGAGCGCCAGCACGTTCATGATGAGGCCGGGGGCGCAAAAACCGCACTGCTCGGCGCCTTCGGCAGCCATCGCACGGGCAAGCGCCTCGGACTCGGCCTTGAGGCCCTCGAGCGTGGTGACAGCGCGGCCCTCGAC
>DAWCEJ010000005.1:0-10071 GCA_052274955.1 Collinsella sp. | reverse complement strand
GGGCGCTGGTTCGAATCCAGTCGTCCCGACCAGAAGTTTGCAGGTCAGGTACCTAGTGCCTGGCCTTTTTTGTTTTAAGCAATTGCTTAATTTTGATTAAGCAACAGGGTGCCAAAAATCTACCTGCGCGATATTCGCCTTTTGCGGCTACTTGCGCGTTTTGCACGCGCTTGAGCCGATTTATTAACGCGATATGAATCTACATACGCGTAGCTGGTATGCAGCCGAGCACAGGCTGTATTTATCGCGGCGATTAACACAGCTGGTGCGACTGTACCGAACAACCGGGTCGCTGTAATAGTTCCAGCAGCTCACTTGACCGGTTGTCAAGTGACTCATCGCCTTAAGAATCTCAAAAAAGAAAAGCCCGCGCAGGACAGCGCGGGCTTTGAACTAGATGCTGGTGGGACTAGAAGCAGAAGGCGGGGCGCACGTAGTAGGTGCGCGTCGCATCAGCGCCGGGTATGTCGCCGTTCCTCCAGTTGCCGAGGCCATCGACAAAGCGAAAGTTCGTGGAAGAGCTCGGAGGCACCGAGCGGGTCCAGTAGGTGCCACCGCTGGGCGACGAAGCTCCAGAATAGTTCGACTTCGTCACGCCCTTGAATTTGTAGTACTCGTACTGGGCGCCATCTGAGTTAAGGTCACCGTAGACTTCGGTCGCGGAGAGCAGGAATACCTTGTCGGCCGTGGCCGAAGGGGTATCTGCCGTGCCGCCGTCATTGTTGTAGGTCATCTTCGTGGCGGACTTCACCCTGGACTGGAACTCGGTAGGCAGCAGTGACCAGAGGTCGCCGCTGTTGAGACGGCTGCGGAGCTCGGAATTCTCCCAGCCGCCGATGCTGGTTTTCGTGGCGTTCATTTTCTGGCCACCAAGGACATTGCTGGTCGCCTCGAACGTCAAGCCCGCCTTGCCGCTACCGTCGGCAAGATCGTCATGATTGATGCCGACGATGCGGTATTCGAGCGTCTTGCCGTCCGTCAGCTTGATGGAGAACTTGGTGCCGACGTTCATCGCGGCTTCGGCCTTGGCGTAGACAGGCGAGGACGTACCGTTCTTGGCGATGTCGGTCGCGGCTGCCTTCTGCTCGTCCAAGGTCCAGTCCTTGGCGTCCTTGTTCACGACGGTCTTCATCGCCTCGCGGTAGGCCTTCTCCTCGGCGCTCATGAAGTTGTCGCCGGACGCGCCGGAGTCGACCGTGTTCGTGACCTGATTGAATTGGTTTCGGATGGCTCCCGCCACACCGGGGCCTGCGAACACGATCACCAGACCGATGAGGGCGATAATCAGTACGTACTCGATGATAGATTGGCCTCTTAGGAGAGTCGTCTCAGGAGCGACCCCCCCCCGAGGCGTGATTGCCGCTGCATGCATATGCGGCTCCCTTCGCTCAGGGTTGATATTGCATGCAGGAAGTTACTATGGGCCAAACAGATCAGGGCGCAACGTGCCGCAGCGGCAATCACGCCGAAAGGGCAGGGTAATCAGTCGCGTCATCGTCCAAAACGGATCTAAGCGGCATTCGGTCCCAAAACGCATGCGGTTTCCTGCCCAAATATAGTCATATATTCCGTATTCGCGGTCGATAACGGCGTTGAGGGTCCTCTGCATCCCCTGGGGGTCCTCTCCCCGAAGCGCATCTTGGCGTCGCTTTTGTGGTACTGAGCAGGGATGCGTTTAAGGACGGGATACCGTTTGGATGATGGGAGGGCTTCCCAGGGCATTCTTTTGCAATCTAGGTGTCGTTGGCTGTCCTGACGGGCGTCTATACTTAAATTGCTCACGCTGGGGGGGTGCGCCCCGGGCGTATGATGGGCCGCCAGCTATGCGGTCGGCAAACAAGGGAGGTTAACTATGAATATTAACGAAGGCGGGAAGCCCTCAAATGCTGAGCTGTTGGAGAGGGTCGTCCGTGATAGGGTGGCGGCCGATAGCAGGTACAGGCCCGTGAGCGGACTGGGGGTCGTCGTGCACGGGAATGTCGTAGAGTTCATGGAGGACCAGGCTCATCTCACCGTCGACGCGCGGATCCCGCTCCAGATATCATGCCGTTTGTGCGAGACGGGGATTATCGTCGCCACGTTCCCCTCGCCGAGGATCGTTCCTCCATCTAAGCGGGACCAGTTCCTGACGCTTGCGAACGCCGTCAATATTGCCTGCGTGGGCGTTGGCGGACTCGTCCTGGACGACCTGGACCTCGCGTTCATGACCGGGATGCCGTACGAGCTTTTCAGGGCGGCACCCGATGAGGCGGGGCGAATCCTCCTCACGAGGGGTGTGGACCTGCTCGACAGCATCGCACTGGCAGCCCTGAGCCTCTCCGTGGGGGACTGGTCAATAGATAAGGCTCTCCACTACGTCGACACGCTCTACACGAACGGCTGTGTGCGGGAGGAGGACTGGTTCTAGCATGGAACCCATTGCCGAGCCCGTATCCAGAGCAATTCTACGTCGTTCTAGAACCCCTCTAAACTCCATCCCGTGTCGGCAGGCACCAGGGCACCATTGGCTCTGACTTCCTCGACGCGCTCAAGGTCTGCAGGAAGCAGGGGATGGGGCTCGCCGTCATCATCGCGGCGAACCGCGAGACGCTCGACGTGATAACGCCCAACGACGCCGCGGCGCCCGTCTCGTTCGAGAAGCTGCGGTCGCTGGCGCTCGACCTGGACGGCGCCATGAACGTCCCCCTGCCGATAGGCGAGCTGACCCCGATGACCCTCGCGCCCTCGGGCATCGATGCCGAGATGCGCCGCGAGCACCCAAGGGACAACACTGCGCTATCGGAATCGCGCATCTAAGTCAGATCGGGAACGGTGCAAATACGGGCGTCCCGCCCACGCGAAAGCAGACGGGCCGCCCGATAGCGAATTCCTGACGGTTGCGATGCCCTAGCGTACCAGCATTACCTCTTGACGGATACGACCGCCTTGATGAGGGCGTGGTCGAATATATGCCCTTCCACCTTGAACCCCTCCTCGTCCTGGATGTAGACCACACTATCCTTGATATCCTCGCTGACCGTGAGACCGGGACCAACCAGTATGTGGTCAATCGATGTAAGGGCTTCGTCAGGGGTTCCCGAGGGACTGTAAGTCAACGCGCCCTTCGCGGCATCATTAAAATTACGCCCGTCGAGCAGGGATTTGTAGTCGCGTTTATTCCTCTGCTTGTAGTCGCCGTTATCGGAAGTGCGATTCGGGCTCAACTTCTTCCCGCTATTGAAATCCCCCACGATGATGTCGTATTTCGCGCCATACGACTCGAGGAGAGCGAGCTTACGCGCTATCTCCGCGGCGGGAGTCAAATTTTCATCGACCCCTGCATGAACCGCGAGGGCGTTGATTTGCTGGCCATCATCGTGGATAACGAACGGTACGTAACGGTTCTTCAAGCCGTATTTGTCGTCGATGAATTCTTGCGGGATGTCCGGAACTTCGCTTATCAGCCCCCCGCCTGGCGACCACGATCGTCTTGAGTAGCTGATAAGGAGTCTGGAAACCCTCGATGTAATCGAACCCGGCGGAGTCGAGATCCTGCCCGATAATATCGGAGAGTTCCTTGTCTACGCCGGGACCTGAAACCTCATGCAGGACCAGCACCGTTTCCGTTTCCGCGTCCATAGGTTTGACGATCCCGTGGAAAATCGCTTCCCACGCGTTTCTCTCCCGTCTGTAAAACTTCTGGTCCGGCTCGTCCTCCTCCTGGAAATACATGTTGGTATTCAATGACTTGATCGTGACTGACATATATACTGCTTCCCTTCCGGCCTAACCCAGCCAGCCGTCCTCTTGTCGGCGGTGCCTTCAGCATCGTCGACAAGAGAGCCCATACCGATAGACTCATCATAAAGCCACGTGCGGACAGGAAATATGCTCGATGCCCACGAAGATCGCCATTCTCTGGCGCATGGGAGAGAAGGGGCATGGCCAAGGACGATCACGGCTTCACCGAGCAGGACATTCACAGCCGAAAAACGCAATCGTTGGCCATACCGTGGCCAACGTCGATAAAGCAGTCGTCCTGGCAGTATCGGCGGCATCCAGCAACAAGGGCCGCATCGGCGCCGTCATTTTGAAAAGTTAAGGGCGTCCAGACCCATCGTTGTCCGAAACGAAACGGGGCGGCACGAGCCCCGTACCGCCCCGACAAATCCAATATTTCACCGTTTCCCGAGGATACCGACCGACAAGGTCCATTTTTGTCAGCCGAGCCCCGGCCCAGAGTACCTGCCGGTCTCCGAGTCGTAGGCCAGCACCGCGACCTCGCCGTGCTCCATGACGTTTGAGTCGACATAGTAGTGGCTCTCGCCGTCGAACCAGACCCCCCCGGTACCCGGCGATACCGCTCACGGTCTCGGTGCTGACGTGGCCCGCGATGACGTCGAGATCGAAGTGCTCGCCGGCATACATCGGCAGCATCGCGGTAAACCACTCCGGCGGGGTGCCCACGCGCCATAGGTCCGCGGCCTCCTCATCGATTCCGGCATGTACAAACACCTGCCCGAAAGGCGACTCCCAGTAGTACGGGAGTCGCCCGACCCACCTGATGACGTCACCGTGAGATTTCCTTATGCGCCCCACCGTGTAGCGGTACGCCTCCTCGAAGCGCTTCAGGACGAGGAGGTGCCGCATATGCTCGAACTCATCCGGCTCGAGGAAGGACCTCGCGGTCGCCAGGTTGCTGTCAGCGAGCTTCCACGCCTGCGCGAAGTCGGGGTTGTCCACATTGGACATGTACTCCAGGAGCTGCTCCTCATGGTTTCCGCGCAGCGCGATGACGCGCTCGCCGTAGCGCTCCTGCAGCCCCATGACGGTCCTGAACACCCCGAGCGAGTCGGGGCCCCTGTCGCAGTAGTCGCCGAGGAGGACCAGCATGGAATCCTCGGATTCCATGTCGACAGTCTCCAGGGCCTTCAGAAATGGCTCAAGGCATCCATGGATATCCGACATGCAGTAAATGCGCATACATCTGCCTCCTCAGGATTAGTGTCTGGTCGCGGGCGCCCGCTCGCCAAAGACAGAGTACCGCTCTGTCTTTGGCGAAGCGCAGCCCCCAGCGTGAGCAATTTCAGTATAGACGCTCATCAGGACAGCCGAGGACACCCGGAACGCAGGAGGGTGCCACGATGTGGCCTCATCATTCGAAGCGGCACCCCGTCCCAAAACGTATGCCGTCCGGCACGACCGACAGCCGAGCCTTGTGCCCCACTCGAGCAGTGCCAGAACCCCGTGCCGGAACCCACGCAAACGATGGCAGGGGAATTCAGCCGCGGCCATCGAGGAGCCGACCTAGGGACGGCGCCCTCATTCCTCAATGGATTTCCACCGCCCCTTATAGGTCTGGATTGATTTAATGCTTGATTTAATCCGGCTGAATAAGCCGACCATGGGCCGGTTGACATAATGTAAGGTAAAAGAGCAGATGCGGCCGTACGCCGGTGCGGGTGATGTGACAGAATGCAATACACGTATTGCATCTAACCGGGAGGTGCATCATGGCAACCGCCACCGCAGTCCTGAGAATCCCCGAGGACCTCTCGAACAGGTACGACCACCTGGCGAAGTCGACGGGCCGCACGAAAACCTTCTACATGACGGAGGCCCTCGCCGCGGAGATAGACAGGCTCGAATACGAGTACGGCCTCATGAATTATCCGGGAGGCGTTTGGTTGCGAGGCATGCCAGTGTGAGGGCCTGATTCGTCAGGCCCCGCACAGGGGGACCGCGATGGTGGCCACCGCGCCGCCCGAGGGGCTGTTGGCGAGCGAGACGGAGCCCCCGTGGGCGCTCGCGGCCTCGGAGGCGACGTGGAGGCCGAGCCCGTAGTGGCGGCCTCCGTCACGCGAGGAGCGGGAGGAGTCGTCTGTGAAGAGGCGCTCGCAGCCGCGTTCGAGGGCGGCGGGAGAAAAGCCCGGTCCGTCGTCGGCAACCTCGATAACGAGGTGCCCGTCCGCGACGTCGCAGGAGACAGCCACGCGCGAGCGCGCGTGCTCGGCGGCGTTGGCCACGAGGTTCGCGGCGGCTCGCGCCAGGACGGTTCTGTCGAGCGGGGCCTCGGGAGCGCCCGCGACAGCGGGGCCCGTGGCCGCGTCGAGCGTCACGCCTCGCGCCCGGGCGATCTGGGCGGCCTCGGCGAGAACCTGCTCGCAGAGCTCGGCCGGCCGCATGGGGGCCCTCTCCGCCTCGCAGGACCCGCGCGAGGCCTCGATGAGCAGGCGCACGTAGCCGTCGAGCCTTTCGACACCGCCGGCTATGTCGCGCGCGGCGGCCGAGAGGTCGGCGTCATTCTCATCTTCCAGCTCCTCCGCCACGAAGTCGGCGTTGGCGCGCAGCACGGTGAGCGGCGTCTTGAGGTCGTGGGCGAGTGACGCCATCTGCTCGCGCTGCCCCCGCTCCGCGGCCCAGCGGGCCTCGAGCGACTCGGCGAGGGAGGCCCGCATGGCGTCCATCGCGGCGAGGACGTCGTTCACCTCGCGCACGTTGGTGCTGCCGACCGCGAAGTCGAGCTCCCCCGCGCCGACGCGACCCGCCGCCTCCGCGAGCGGCGCCATCTTGCGCGAGATCACGCGGCTCGCGCGGCGCGCCACGAGCGCGAGCGCGAGCGCGCTTCCCGCCGTGGCGCCGACGAGCATGAGGTTCTGCGGGTTGGGAAGCAGGCCGGCGAGGTCGCGCGAGACCCACTGCGGCAGGTACTCGCTGACGAGCGCGCAGGCCCCGCCGCCTTTGAGCGGGAACGCGGCGTAGGTGAGGCCCGAGCCCCCGCCCTCGATCTCCACTGTGCCCGGATCCGCGGCGAGTGCCGCACGGGCCATTTCCTTCGCGTCCTCGAGCCGCGTGCTCTCGAGGTCTGTCATCAGCACGTTTCCGTCCTTGTTCAGGATGAGGTAGCGGTACGCCGTCGGCACGTCCTGCTGCCCGCAGACGCCGTCGCGTGCCAGGCCCTCCGCGACCTCGCGCGCATTGGCCGGCCCCCAGCTTGCCTCGTAGACGAAGCCCGCGCTGATCAACACGGAGAGCACCATGAACGAGGCGAGCCACGCCGTGGCGACCGCCGCGAGCGCGTAGGCGAAGTAGCGCGCGATGACGAAGGAGAGCGGCATGCCCCCGCGACCTCGCGCCCCGGTCCTCAGAGCTGCCACTTGTACCCCATCCCCCAGACGGTCGCGATCGGGTCGGCGCCGGCCTCGGAGAGTTTCCTCCGGGCGCGGCTGACCTGCATGGATATGGCCGCGTCGTCGGCGTCGCTCTCCCAGCCGAGCACCGCCTCGCGTATCTGCGCGCGGCTCATGACCTGCCCGGGGTGGCGCGCGAGGTACTCGCAGATGGCGTACTCGGTGGGCGTGAGCGGCACGGTCTCGCCGCCCACGGCGAGGTCGCGCGCCCCGAGGTCGATCCGCACCTCCCCGAAGGAGAGGGCGTGCGAGCGCGGCCGGCGCTCACGGCGTAGATGGGCCGCGACCTTGGCGCGCAGTTCCGCGGCCCCGAAGGGCTTGCGGACGTAGTCGTCGGCGCCCAGGCCGTAGCCGGCCACGGCGTCCTCCTCGGCCACGCGCGCGGTCAGGAAGACGATGGGCCCGTCGAAGTCCGGGCGGATCTGCCGCACGAGCTCGAAGCCGTCGAGCCCCGGCATCATGACGTCGCAGAGCACGAGGTCGAAGCGCGAGAGGTCCGTCCCCGGGACCGCCGTCGGGTCCGCCGCCCTGACGACCTCATGGCCGTCGCGGCCGAGGACGCGCGCGAGCGCGTCGAGGATCGCCCGTTCATCATCCACTGCCAGTATCCTCGCCATGTTGACCTCCTGAAACTCTCGTCGGAATTGTACTAGTGCCGCGCTCAGCGGTCCAGAGCCCTGCGCGCAGCCGCGGGTGCCTGGGCCGCGTCGCACGCGCGATAGCGCACGCCCGAGCCGCCGCGCGCCTCGATCTCGAGCCAGCCCTCGCCGTCCGACTCCCGCCCGAAGAAGATGAGCTGGAGCTCTCGGACATTGCCTCTGTCGTCCGCCGCGTCCACCAGGTAGACGTAGTTTGCCCCCGCCCCGGTGGCGTCGGCGTAGGAGCTCGCGTGACTGCCGGACTCGGGCGCGGGCGCCCACATTGCGATCTCAGGGTTGGGCAGCACGCGGTCGGCGATCGAGCGCAGCGCCGACCCCCAGCCGGCGTCGAGCAGGGCATTCCCGCCCAGAAGGAGCGCTGCGAAGAGGAGGGCGAGCATGGCGGCGAGCGGCCTCCTACGCATCTGCCCTCCCGTCCTCGAAGCGGCAGAACCAGGCGAGAAGAACGGCGTCGGCTGCCAGGGTGAGCACGAGGCCAGCGAGCGCAGTCGTGAGGAGTGGGCCCGCCGCGCGTACGGCGTCGATGAAGGCCTCCACCCCGAGCGACCCCAGGCGCGCGGGCCAGGCGAGCGGCACCCAGCTCAGGGGCGTCGCCAGGGCACCGGTGAGCTCGCCGGTCATGAGACCGTGCGCAAGTCCGCCCACTGAGAAGAACGCGAGGAGCATCCCCGCCGTGCCGGCGCCGATGACGGCGTTGCGGCCGAGGCGCAGGGCCACGCCGAGCCCCAGCGCGTAGAGGGGCAGGCTGCCCAGCACGATGCCCGCCCAGGCGGCCGCAAGCGGAGTGGGCCCGAGCGGCAGGCGCCCGGCGACGGCGAGCACGGCCCCGAACACGCCGAGCGCCACGGCCAGCGCGCCCGCGCCGAGCGCCGCAAGGGCGAGCAGCTTCGCCGCGACGGCGCGCCCGCGCGAGGGGACCGCCGTGAGGTTGGCGAGGCGCCCGGCAGCGCGCTCCTCGTCCACAGCGAGCCCGCAGACGATGGCGGACATGAGCGGCATGAGAGCGCCGAGGAACTGGGCGTAGGCGTCCGCGCCCAGCGCCGGGTCCCATCGGGTTACGGAGAAGTACTCGCCGCAGGCAAGACCGGCTGCCAAGCCGCAGACGAGATGCACCGCCGTGAGCGGGGAGCGCGCCAGGCGCAGGGCCTCGGAGAGCAGGGCCCGCGGGAGAGTCATGCGCGGCATCGGGTCGGAGAGTCGTGTCATGGCCATCACCTCTCCTCGGAGCGCGCGAACCAGGCCGCGCCCGCCGCCGTGAGCGCGGCGAACGCGAGTGCGCAGACCGCAAGGCCCGCCAGCGTGAGCATGCCGTCTGACGCGAGCGCCCCGCCGAGCGCCATGTCCGCCGCGAGTGGCTCGCCGCTCGGCAGCACGGGGATGAAGCTCGTGGGGATGACCATGCTCGCCGACGGCGGAAAGAGCTGCGGCAGCGGCATCAGCGACCAGGCGAAACCACCCACGAGCTGCGCGGCGAGCGGGCAGAAGATGCCCGCGAGCATGCCGAGCCGCGCCGTGAGGAAGAGCCCTGCGGGGATCATCCACGCCGCGGTCACCGTGTTGGCGAGCGCGCAGAGGAGCATCGTGAGCGTGCCCGCGGCCGTGAGGCCCTGCGAGGAGAACGCCGACCCCGCGAGGTAGATGCCGAAGACCACGAGGTTCGAGAGCGTGCAGAGCGCGAGGCACCAGAGCGCCTTGGCCCACCAGGCGCGCCCGAGCGGGAAGCCCAGGCCCAGAAGCCCCCGCATCCGCGTGCGAGCGTCCGCCCGCGCGACGCACGCCACCACGAGCGAGAGACACACGGGCAGGAAGAGCGCGTACCAGTAGTTCCACGCGCTGAAGATCTGCACGCCCCGGTAGGGCATCGCGCCGAGCAGCGGCATCGGCAGCGCCATGAGCACGGCCAGGCGAACCGGTGCCGCGTGGCGCGACTTCAGGGCCTCGGCGCGCAGGGCCGCGAGCAGGCCGCCTTTCTCGCCCGTCATGCCGCCACCTCCCCGCGCGCTCGTCGCCCCTCCCGGCAGAAGCTCATGAAGAGTTCCTCGAGGTCCTGCCCGGGCCGAAGCGCATCCTCGTAGGCGAGGCGCCCCCCGCAGATGATGCCGATGGTGTCCGCCATCTGCTGCACCTCGGAGAGGATGTGGCTCGAGACGATCACCGTCGTACCCGCCGCCGCGAAGCCGCGGATCTGGTCGCGCAGCTCCTCGATGCCGATGGGGTCGAGGCCGTTGGTGGGCTCGTCGAGC
>DAWCEJ010000004.1:0-3720 GCA_052274955.1 Collinsella sp. | reverse complement strand
GAAACCGGCACACCTGACGAGTTCTTCGACCACCCCCAGACCAAGCGCGCCCAGGACTTCCTCAACTCCATTAAGGGCCACTAACCAGCCATCCCGTGGAACAAATTCATCAGAAGTGTTGTCCCACGTCTCTCATGCGCCCTGTCACCTTCAGATTCGAAAGCAACACCTATGATCGGAACTCGTACTTCCTCGTCCTACACCCCGCACGTCGACGTTGCCCCCGCCGACCGTCCACTCATCCTGGTGGCGCCGCGTTGGGAAGGGGCAAAGCCGTTTTTAAGCGAGATGCTCTCCCCCAACGAGGAAATCGCAAGTGTCTTTGTCGATGCCATCCTTGCCGCCGGTGGCCTGCCGCTGCAGATGTCCATCACCGAGGACATTGAGGTTATCCGTCATTACGTCGATATCGCCGACGGCATCGCCATCCCCGGCGGCCCGGACGTCAACCCCAAGCGCTGGGGCGATGATCGACCCTACGACCCCACCCTCTGCTGCGAGATCCGCGATAGCTTTGAGTTTAAGCTGGTCGGCGAGGTGCTCCGCGCCAAAAAGCCACTCTTTACCACCTGTCGCGGCACGCAGCTGCTCAACGTCGCCACCGGCGGCACCCTGTGCATGGACGTGCCGAGCCTGGGTGCGCGCGAGGGCCGCACGCAGTGGCGCCACACCCACGTGCTCAACGACCCCGTGCACCCTGTCGAGGTCATGCCGGGCTCGCTGCTGGAGCGCGCGCTTGGCGGGCACAGGCTGATCCAGACCAACTCCGCACACCACTGCTGCGTCGATCGTCTGGGTAAGCATACGCGCCTGGTCGCCCAGGCGACCGATGGCGTTCCCGAGTGCATTGAGGTCGAGGGCCAGCCGTTCTGCCTGGGTGTGCAATGGCATCCCGAGTACACCTGGAAGACGCTCGAGACCGACTTTAACCTGTGGAAGTCGTTTGTCGAGGCAGCGGCCAAGGTAAAGCAGGCCCGCTAGCTCGCGGACCACACAACAGACAAGGGCGCCCCGCCAGACACATGGTCCGACGGGGCGCCCTTTTACCTATACGCGGCAGGTACACATCAAAGCTCGTAAGCTCCTATTCAGCCGCCTCGCGCAGGGCCGACATCGTAGCCGCATATTGCTGCTGCAGTGCATGCATTCCCTCGCGAGCACCGTCAACGGCATCGGCGCCGCGCAACGCCTCGGTCACCACGACCGCCGGCTCGTACAGATTATCAAATCCCAGGTTCTGGCTCACGCCCTTGAGCGTGTGCGCTGCCATAAACGCACCTTCGGCGTCTCCCGCCGCCATGGCGGCCTCCAGCTTGTCCATGCTCTCGTCATCCAAAAACTTGAGGGCAAAGCGGGCAAGCATTTCCCCGCCCATCAGCCGAGCGCACGCGTCATCATAATTAGCGCCGATCTTCTCATACGCCTCACGCATGGAAATCATGGATTAAAAACTCCTTTGGTCAAACTAAATCGTAGGAAACGCGACGACATCGGCGGGGCGTGCCAATGTCTCGGCAATTTGGTCTTGCACCTCGAGCAAACAGTCGAGCAGCAACGGGTTAAAGGTGCCGCACTTACCGTCCAGAACCATCTTGATCGCTTCCTCGTGCGGGATAGCGTCCTTGTACACGCGCACGCTCGTCAGGGCATCGTACACGTCGGCCACCGAAACCACCTGTGCGGCAATGGGAATTTCGTCGCCCTTAAGGCCATCGGGATAACCCTTGCCGTCCCAGCGCTCGTGGTGCCAACGCGCGATCTGGTACGCATATTCCATAAGCGCATTGCCGGCGTGATGGCTACCCAGCTCACGCAGCATGTCGGCGCCAATCGTGGTATGCGTCTTCATAATCTCGAACTCCTCGGGCGTAAGGCGTCCGGGCTTGTTGAGAATCGTATCGTCAATCGACATCTTGCCGATATCGTGTAGCGCCGAAGCCAGGGCGATCGTGGAGCGTTCCTCATTGTCGAGGGAGATGGTGCCGCTACGCTGGACCAGACAGCCAAGCAGCAGCTCGGTCAGCTTCTCGATGTTCGTAACGTGCCTGTCGCTCTCGCCGTTGCGAAGCTCCATGACGCCGGCCATGATGTCGATGAGCATGCGACTGTTCTTGACGCGCTCGTTGTACTGCTGGGACAGCAGGTTCGTCAGGCGGCGCTGTTTGGCGTATAGGCGGATGGTGTTGCTCACACGGCGGCGCACGACACGGGAGTCAAACGGGCGGTTGATATAGTCCGAGGCGCCCAGCTCGTACGCGCGCAGAACCATATCATCGGAATCTTCGCTCGAAATCATGATGACGGGCAGATTGTCACTAACCGATCGGCGCGACAGATCGGCCAGCACCTCAAAACCGCTTACGCCCGGCATGACAATATCCAGCAGCACGAGCGACAACTCATCGCCATAGCGGTCGACCATGTCGAGCGCCGCACGACCGTGGTCGGCCTCGAGGATGCAGTACTCGTCCTTGAGCATCTCGCTGAGAATGGCTCGGTTCATCTCGGAGTCATCGACAATAAGCACCAAAGGCTTTTCGCTTTGGAAGGCCTCGATGGAATCGGCATCGGTCACGACCGTACCGGCTTTTGCCTTAGCGCGGCTCAATAACTGGACAGCGCGGCCAACGCCCTCATCGACCGTCTCGCCATGAATGAGAACGCCACCAACACATGCCGTCAAGCTCACGTACTCATGGCCCGGAATAATCGTGGCATGAACGGCATCGGATACCTGATGCAGGCGACGGGTGAAGTCATCGGAGGGAATATTGGGCATGACGACCACAAACTTGTCGCAGCCATAGCGCACAAGCTCGTCAGTCGAACGGATTCCGCTGCGCATGGCTGTCGCCACAGCACCGAGCGCAAGGTCGCCGGCATGACGGCCACACGTATCGTTGAAGACCCTAAAATCATCAAGGTCGATCATCGCAATGCCGGCATTCATGCGGGCGCTACGGAGCTTTTCCTCGTAATATCGGCGATTGCGCACGCCCGTCAGCACGTCGGTGTAGACAAGGTCCTCTTCTGTGGCCTCTTGCTCATCAATCGGACGCACCATCAGCAAGACGTGAGGCTCGCCCTCGACCTTTAGAGGGCGCAGACGGGCGCGGTACTCAACACCATCGTTGAGCAGTTGCTCCGACACCTCACCCGAATCTGCCAAGGCCTCAAGACTCGACTGACGCAAACAAGGGCAGTGATCGCCGGCGAGCAGGCAGTTACGCTCGCTCTTAATCTGGTCGGCCGACAGCAAACGTACCACGGGGTAGGTCTTCGCGACGCGGGCGACCTCGACGGCAGCCTCCTCGTCGGTTAGATTGGCCTCGTGATTATTGAGCATATGGGGCCCTTTCGATAGCTTCGCATAGTAGCGGTGGGTTCCAAATGTTACAAGGGTAACACCTTGCCGATGCAGGTAAGCACGTGAATGCCGTTACATTTTTATGAGTTGGCAGACGGCGCAATTGGAGCCGCAAACGTAAGGTTTTGAGCACATTTGTTAACAAGGCCGAAACGTTTGCGGGTGAAGTCTGCTTTGGCTATTGCGGGTGCTAGAGCCCCAGGATGTCACGGACAGTCTGGGCAGCCGCTACCGGGCGATCGCGCAGGCCGTTGTGCGCGCCGGGAACCATTACGAGTGGACAGTCCAAAAGCTCAGCCGCTATCCTCGTTCCCGCCTCGCGGGGCGTACCAATCGCGAGCTCGCCCAGGAGC
>DAWCEJ010000003.1:0-4203 GCA_052274955.1 Collinsella sp. | reverse complement strand
CCGCAGGGCCGCCAGACCAAAACGCTCAGGTGAATGCCGAGCGGGTCGAGTTCGCGATTGCACTGGGCGATAACGTTGAGCAGGCGACCTCGGCGTTCTGCAATTGCCCCGGTTGCGGACGAACCGTCCCCGTGGGCGTAGGTGCCTGGATAGGTAAAGAGCGATGCCGGCTTGATACCCGCGAGCGTGGGGGAGCAGTTGCGCACGACTGCCGCCTGAAACGTTGGGATGTCTATGGTTCGAGTCACGGTGCCCCTTACGGATTCAAAACTGTTAGCCTAGGAAAACTTATACACGAAAGTAGGCCATGGTCAACAAAAAAGTTCGAGTAGGGAAACTAATTGACCGAACGGACATGATTTTGAGTTAAGATGGGAACACCCCATGGGGGTATCTAGATAAGACTACTTGGAAAGGGGAGCGCATGAGTGACTTGCTCAACCCTGCGAATCTCATCGTGTTGGCCGTCATTGCCATCGGCGTGTTTTTTGGGCTGCGTCGCATTGCCGCTTCGACACGCGGGAAGAGTTGCTGCAGCGATGGCGCGAGCGGCAAGAAGGCCAAAAGGGTCGTTGTGGCGGATACCGATGCGTCGCACTATCCCTATAGCGATGAGCTGCTCATCGGCGGCATGAGCTGTGACGGTTGCGCTCAGAACGTGGCCAATGCCCTCAATGCGCTGGACGGCGTGTGGGCAACGGTGACATATGCGGACCACACGGCACGCGTGCGTTCTAAGCAGCCGGTTGATCGCGGTGCCCTCGAGACGGCCGTGAAGGACGCGGGCTACTACGTCATGACACTGTAGGGCGCGTGCTTGGTGCAGGAAACGTCGCTAGGCTCGACCGCGCAGCTCAACGTCTTGGATATCTTCGAAATCGATGGCGATGTCTTTGAGCTTGAGCAACTTGAAGGCGGGGAGCACCTCGTCGAGAATGCCGGTTCGGCTACGATAACCGTACGTATCGTAATAGGTGACGCGAACTAAGTCGCCGCGTTTGAGGCCCTCGAACTTTTTGGAAAGCTCGAGGGCTTTTTCTTCTGTCAATTCGCACTTGGGCTCAACGGTGATCTCTTGCTTGCGCACGAGTTCGTAGTATCCCGTCAACGCGGCAAAGGGCATGAACTGTGCGGCGCGGTTGGCGCGCACGGCACCGTTGGCAGTGAGGTTGGGGTCGGCGGCGCGGCGTCTTCCTTCGGGGTCCGCCAGGCGCTCGAAGGCGGTCGGCGGCCTCATGGGCTGCTGTTTGGATTTAGGCACGATGCCCTCCAACCTGATCGTTGCGTTCGCGCGCGGTGGCGCCGGCGGTAAAGCTCAATCCTTTGACCAAGGCGTTCTTGCCGTATTTGCCTTTTACGGCCAATACGGCGCGCGCCAGGTCGCGTTCGCGCTCATCGGCCTCGACGTCGCTAAAAAGATCGATGGTGGCGAACTCCTCGGGCATGAGGTTGCCAAAGCCCAGATTGATGCGCTTGACCGGCCGCTTGGGGTCGACCGTTTGCGCCCACAGGTCATCGAAATACCCCATGATCTTCTTAAACGAATTCGTGCGCTCGGGCAGCTTGCGCGAGGCATTGGAGTGTGCAAAGAGCGCGGCATAGCCACCGCGCGGTTTGCCTCCGTGCTCGCCCACAAAGATGCCGTCAATCGCCTGAGCTTCTCGCACCAAGCGCCTGCGCTCGTCATCGCGTTGGACGGGCTTGGGCGCGCGGGGTGCGAGTTCGGGCCCGTCGGTCGCTGCGGGCTCGATACCCGAGGTACTCGAGCGCAGGTGCCCACAGCCGTCTATATACTGCGCCGTGCCGCTGGCGTCGAGCCGGCGTATATCGGCGCGCTCGTTCGCATAGCCTACAAAGAGCGAGATGCTGTCGCACACCACGTGCTTGTCGATCAGGTCCAGCACGGCGGCATCGACCATCTCGCGTAGGACGGTGTAGGCCTGCTCGTAGGCATAGCCCTTCGAGAGTACCTGTCCCGTGGTGGTCGAGGTCGCTTGCGGACGATAGGCTTGGATGTCGGCGATGGTTGTCGGCTCGCGACCAAAGGCATGGTCGATGAGATACTCGGCATTGACGCCGAGCTCGTCGTAGAGCAGGTTTTCGTCGAGTGCGGCGACCCCCATCAGGTCATAGACACCGTACTTCTCGAGTCGCGCCGCCACGCCGGGGCCGATGCCCCAGATATCGGTGATGGGGCGGTGGGGCCAGATTTCCTTGCGGAAAGTCTCGTCGTCGAGTACGCCGATGCGGCTGGGTACGTGCTTGGCGGTGATATCGAGTGCCACCTTGGCCTGGAATAGGTTGGGGCCGATACCGACCGTTGCCGTGATGCCGGTGCGCCCCAAGACCTCGTCGCGCAACATGCAGGCGAACCCTTCGGCATCGGTGTGATAAAGGTCCAGATAGGGCGTCACGTCGATAAAGCACTCATCGATGGAGTAGACGTGCACGTCCTGGGGGCTGACGTATTCCAGATAGACGCCGTAGATTTGCGCCGACACCTCCATGTAGTGCTGCATGCGCGGCACTGCTTTGATGTAGTCGATGCCGTCGGGAATCTCGAATAGACGGCAGCGGTTGTGTATCCCGAGGTCCTTCATGGTCTGCGTGATAGCGAGACAGATGGTCGTGCGTCCGCGCGATTCGTCGGCAACGACCAGGTTGGTGGTGAGCGGATCGAGCCCACGATCGACGCACTCGACGCTGGCATAAAACGTCTTGAGGTCGATGCAGATGTAGGTGTGCTGCTCGTGCTCCATCCGAGCCTCCCATCAAACACATGTTCTTATCGAATACCTGTTCGATAATACCTGCTCGACCGGACACCGTCAAAACCTGCCCCTTTTTGGCAGGTATGGTCGTGCGGCTGCATCGGGTTTTTAACGCAGCCCTAAAGAGTGCGTAACAGCTCGGAAAAGCTCGCTTCGTAGCATGAGGCTAACGATTGATACCACCATAAAGCACGGAAGGGTTGTGGGGATAATGGTCAACTATGGGTTTGGTATGCCGACGCGCTTGGTTGCGGATGGGGATGTGGCTCGCTGGTGCGGGCGATTGGTTGCCCACTATGGCGGCACCAAGGCACTGGTCGTGCTGGGAGGCGACAAGCACACGCGTGATGAGCTCGTTTCGGCGGCGCTGGGCTCGGTTGATCGAGCTCTGCTCGAGCGCGTGCTTTTCCGCTGCGGCTCGGTTGAAGGCGACGGAGGAGACGAGCTGATCGACGAAGCCGTGGCCCTGGCGACCGACGAAGGCATGGACTTTGTCTTGGCGATTGGCGATGCCGATACTGCCGGCTTTGCGCGCGAGCTCGCCCGTCGCATGGCGGCGCTCGATGTCGGCGAAGACGGTTTTGTCCCTTATGGATGTATCGTCTCGGAGGGAAAGGTGCCTGCTGCCGTGGGTGCCGGCGAGGTTCCCGTTTTTGCCATCATCGCGCCCGAGCTGCTGGAGGGCATCGGGTCTCCTCTGCGTGAGTTGCTCGGTAGCGTCTGCGCTGCGGCCTAATATTTGGCATAAAGGGATAGGTTATTTTTGATTGGTAAAGCGTTTGACCTGCCAAATTAAACCTGTCCCTTTTTGGTCGGGTGCCGTTTGGGGGCCGATTGGCAACGCTCGCTGATTATAGTCTTGACCTGCGCTAGAATAGTGGCATCTGAATGTTCGGGCGCATGGAGGCGTGCGCCCGTATGCTGAGGAGGACTCTATGGCAACTGTTGCCGCACCTATCGATGCTACGTCGACTGCCGCTTGGAAGGCGCTCGAGGCCCATCAGGAGAAGCTCGAGGCCGAGGGTATCGACCTCAAGGCCTGGTTCGCCGCCGATGCCGAGCGCGTGAACAAGCTGAGCTTTGACGCCGGTGGCCTGCACTTCGACCTGTCCAAGAACCTGGTGACCGATGAGACCGTCAAGCTGCTGTGCGATCTTGCCCGCGAGGTGAAGCTCGAGGAGCGCCGCGACGCCATGTTCTCCGGCGAGCACATCAACACCACCGAGGACCGCGCCGTCCTGCACACCGCGCTGCGCCGCCCGGCAAGCGAGAAGGGCCAGCTCATCGTCGACGGCCAGGACGTCGTCGCCGACGTGCACGAGGTTCTCGACCGCATGTATGCCTTCGCCGAGCGCGTGCGCTCCGGTGAGTGGAAGGGTGTTACCGGCAAAAAGATCGAGCACCTGGTGTCCATCGGCATCGGCGGCTCCGA
>DAWCEJ010000002.1:0-3824 GCA_052274955.1 Collinsella sp. | reverse complement strand
GTATACGACTGGCCCTTTTCGAGTGTGACATTGCTCGGAAGCGCGCAGTCCGTGTAGCGGGAAACCACGGTCGTATTGACCCTAACGTCGCTGCCGCCAACAACATCAGTCACACCGCGGGGCATGATGGCGTCATTCGCCGGCGTGGCGGCGTTGTCGCTGGGAGTATTTTGTTCAGCGGGTGCCGCATCGTTGGATTCATCGGTGGCGCCAGTCGGGGCCGTCTGCTGAGGCTCAGCGGTGGCTTGCGCCGCCGGAGCAGCATCGGTTGCAGGCGCGGTCGTTGCGGCCGCATCCTCCGCAACCGTCGGCGTCACCGGAGCCGCGGCAACCTCATCCGTCCCAGCGGCGGGATCGGCGCATTCCGTCGCCAGCGCCACGCTCGGCAGCAGCAACTGACCGACCATAAGCGCACACGCGCCGGCGCAAGCGATTTTGGCACCCACACAACGCCAAGTACCGTGAACCAGCGAGCAGGTGCGCTCACGCTGAGTTTGCTTATCGAAGTGACTTCCGTTCATAACGGCCTCCTTGGTCGTAGGGACATACCGCCACAAAGGTGCCTGTCCCCTTTGTGGCGGTCCTGTACCACCAAGATGTGCCAAATGACTCCATATGCCTAGGTTCGTAGATGCGAACCTAGGCCTCTACCTGCGGTTTAATTCAATATGATTTCGTTGTCGTCACACGCGTCCCAGGGACGCTACAATCGAGGACACGACTATTCCGTCCACCCAAAGGACTGTCCTTGAATCTGAGCAAGCCTAAAATCAACGCGCTTCTGGCACTCGCACTGTTTACCTTCGCCTTCCTTGCCGCCGAGTTTCGCTTCGACGTCAACGTCGGGCTGCTCGCCGGTGCCGAACGCGTTGTGATCGCACAGGGCTTTATTCTGGGCGCGAGTGTACTCGGCTTTATCGGATATGCGCCGCTGCTCGGGCTCGCACAGCGCAAAGGCCACTCATTGGCAGCCGCCAACGCCGCTGTTCCCGTCGCCATCCTGGGATTGACCCAGATCCAGTCCCCCACGGGCCCGCTTGCCCTCGAGATTCTGGGGTGCGTGGCGTTCTTTGGACTCGGCCTGCTGGGCGCCGCCACTCACCACGCCTTTTCGTTGGCATTTCAGGATGATCCCAAGCTCGCCACCGGTGCGGGAGCGGCCTATGCCGCGGGCATCCTGATGCAGTTCGCCGTCAACCTGCTCAATTGCGGCGGTATCGCAGAGCTCATCGTCCTTGGCACAGCGACGATCGCCATCTCCGCCCTCAGCGTCGTTCCCCAAAAGGCTGCCGAGAGCTCCAGCCCCGCCATCAATCCCTTTGTTGAGCCCTCTCATGCCCTCGCCAAACAGGCATGCTGGAGCATCGCGCTCGTCATGATTCTTGCCTGCTTGTTCTCGACCCTCGACAACGTGGTCACACTCTCCAACGCCCACGGCACCATTGCCGTGCAGACCTGGCCGCGCCTCTTTTTGGCGGCAAGCGGCCTTGCCGCCGGTCTTATCTTTGATCTTGCCGAGCGCCGATACATGGGGCTTGTCATGCTCGGCATTGCCGTGCTCTCGACCATTTCCATCCTGGCCGTCGAGGCCGGTGCCGATCCCAACCTGGGCCTTGTCGTCTTTTACCTGAGCTCGGGCTTTTTTGTCACGTTCTTTACCGCCACCTTTACACAGCTGGCACCGCACATGCATGCGCCCGCTCTCTGGGCCGGCATGGGACGCGCCGCCAACAATGCATGCGCATTCACTACATCGGGCATCTCGCTTGCCCTTGTGACCTCGGGCAACGTTGCCCTCATCATGATCGGTGCGCTCGTTTTGCTCGTCGCCGCCTGCGCGGCATTCGTGGCAGCCGGCCTGTTCCGCCTACCCCAAACCGAGCAGGAGCGCGAGCGCGAGCAGCTGGCAGAAGAAGTGCTCGCCGCGCCCACCGTCGAGGAGCAGCGCCAGGCCTTCATCGCCAACCACGCCCTCACCCCGCGCGAAGTCGACGTGCTCATAGCCGTGACCCAGGATGAACGCCCGCTCAAGCAGGTCGCCGAGGAGCTCGGTATCTCGATGCGCATGGTGCAGCGCCACCTGAGCTCTATCTACCAAAAGACCGACACGCAGACGCGCGCCGGTCTCGCCAAAGCCTTCCCCTCTGCCTAAAACAAAAACCACCACAAAGGTGCTGTCCCCTTTGTGGTGGTTTTGATCGGCTAGCCTTCGAGCTGCGCCACTTTGTAGCGGTAGGCAGCGGCGATGACGTCCTTGCAGCCCTCGCGGCCCAGCTTGGCGCGGTTGACGACGATGTCTTTACCGCTCGTCATCTTCCACTTGCCGGTGCTGTAGCGCTTATAGAACGCCTCGCGCGCCTTCTGCTGCTGCTTGACCAGCTTAGCGCCCTTCTTTTTGTTGAGGCCACGCTTCTTACGCACGATCTCGACGCGGTCCTCAAAGGGTGCGGTCACCAACACGGCAATGTGGTTGGGGTTGTTACGCAGCAGGTAATCGGACAGACGGCCTTCGATAATGCAGCTCTCGGTCTCACCCAGATCCAAAATCACCTGGCTCATCTTTTGGAACAACTTATCCGAGTACGAACGCGCATCGTAGCGGTCGGGCAGAAACGCCATGTTCTCCACGGCCAGACGCTCGTCATAGGCGGCCATCTTATCGAGCGACTCGCCCGCGCGCAGCGATGCGCGCACCAGCAGCTCGTTATCGTACAGCGGAATCCCCAACTCGTCGGCAAGCATGCGGCCAATCTCGTGGCCCTCGGCGCCAAAGTCGCGCGCGATGGTAATGACCACAGGATTCTTCTTGTTCTCCAGATCGCTCATCGCGATTCCTTTCTCTATGTGACAAAGGGGCTGTCCCTTTGCCACATTCTACGCTGCCACGATGCGACGTTGATATGCCCTCACCAGCAGCGAGATACCAAAGTTGAGCACAAAGTACATCGCAAACACCAGGCCGTAGAGCATAAGCACCTGCGACAGATCGATCGCGTGGGCCATCACAACGTTGGCCGTGTACATGAGCTCGGCCACGTTAATACCCGAAAGATACGAGCTGTCCTTGATGACAGTCGTGCACTGGCTAAACAGCGCCGGAATGATCGTCTTAAACGTCTGCGGCAGAATGATGTAGCGCATGGTGGCAAAGAAGCCAAAGCCCTGGCTCTGCGCTGCCTCAAACTGGCCGCGCGGAATCGAGTTGAGACCGCCACGCACAATCTCGGCCATAACAGCGCTGGTAAACAGCGTAAAGGCGATGGTCGAAATCACAATGTCCAAACCCTGCACCGTAAAGTAGATAAACAGGATCCACAGCAGGTTTGGCGTGCAGCGGAACAGCTCGATATAGGCGCTCACCAAAATACGGAACGGGCGGGGCGCATAGCTCTTAACGAGCGCCAGCACCGTGCCAAAGATGAGCGAGAAAAAGATCGACAGCGCCGAGATCTCGATGGTCTTAACAAAGCCGCCCCAGATGTAGAGCAGGTTGGTCGCGTTGAAGATTTCCATGCGCTAGGCCTCCTCTACGTTGTCGAGCCCCAGCTCGGCCAGGCTCACGCCGCGCGGACGCTCCTTGGAGCGGCGCTCGAGCCACTGCACCAGCATGGCGAGCGGAAAGCAGATGATGAAGTACATAAGGCAGCAGACGATGTATCCCTGCAGGTAACCGTACAGACTCACAAAGTTGTCAGAACGGTACATAAGGTCGCCGCCGGCCACAAGCGCCAGCACCGACGTGTTCTTGACCAGGTTGAGCGCCTGGTTACACAGCGGCGGCAGAATGATCTTGAACGTCTGGGGCAGCACGATGTACCAGTACG
>DAWCEJ010000001.1:0-4300 GCA_052274955.1 Collinsella sp. | reverse complement strand
CGACCACATGAGCATGTACGCCGTCAACGCGAGCGTGCCCAAGACGCTTGTGCGCCATCTGGTACGCTATGCCGCCGATGTCTTTGGCGGGCGCATTGCCGAGGTCTTGCTCGATATCCTCGATACGCCGGTGTCCCCCGAGCTTCTGCCGCCCACGGGCGACGGCGAGATTGCGCAGAAGACCGAGGATTTGGTGGGCCCGTACGAGCTGCACGACTACTTCCTCTACTACCTGCTGCGTTTTGGCTTTGAGCCGGGCAAGATCTACCGCATGGCGCTCAAGAGCTTCGAGGGCGTCTACGACGCCAAGACCGTCCGCACATGGCTACGTACGTTCTACCGTCGCTTCTTTGCCCAGCAGTTTAAGCGCAGCTGCCTGCCCGATGGTCCCAAGGTGGGCTCGGTGACGCTCAGCCCGCGCGGCGATTGGCGTATGCCGAGTGACGCTAGCTCGCGTCTGTGGCTTGCGCAGATCGACGCGCTCAATCCAGTTGACTAAGGTTGGCTAAATTGAACCAATACGGGGGTTGCAAGCGTTACACTTTTGCAATCTGATGGCCCGTATCGCGCGGCGCTCTTGTCGGAGCGCCGCGTTTTTCATATCGAAAGGTGGCACCATGCAGGCATCGCAGCGTCTCGACCGCTTTGGCGCGGAGGTCTTCGCCTCGCTCAACAACAAGCTTCTCGCGCTGAAGGCTCAGGGCAAGACCATTTACAACATGAGCGTGGGCACGCCCGACTTTAAGCCGTACGACCACGTGGTCGAGGCGCTCACGCAGGCAGCCCAAGATCCCGAGATGTGGAAGTATGCCCTGCGCGACCTGCCCGAACTCAAGCAAGCCGTGTGCGATTACTATGAGCGTCGCTATGGCGTTACGGGCATAACGCCGTCAATGGTGCAGTCGTGCAACGGCACGCAGGAGGGCGTGGGCCATTTGGGCCTGGCCCTGCTCGATCCGGGTGACACCATTCTGGTTCCCGATCCGTGCTACCCGGTCTTTGAGGCGGGTGCCAAGATCGCCGATGCCAAGCTCGAATACTATCCGCTGGTTGCCGAGCATAATTACCTGCCCTATGTGGCGGGTATCGATCCCGAGGTGGCCGATCGTGCCAAGTATATGATCGTGTCGCTGCCCGCGAACCCGGTCGGCTCGGTGGGCACGCCCGAGATCTACGAGGAGATCATCACTTTCGCCCGCGAGCACGACCTGCTCATCGTTCACGACAACGCATACTCCGACATCGTGTTTGACGGCGAGCCGGGCGGCAGCTTCTTGCAGTATCCCGGCGCGCTCGAGGTGGGCGTTGAGTTCTTCTCGCTCTCCAAGTCGTTTAACGTCACCGGTGCGCGTATCGGCTTTTTGGTCGGTCGCGAGGATGTGGTCTCGGCCTTCGCCAAGCTGCGCAGCCAGATTGACTTTGGCATGTTCTTCCCGATCCAGAAGGCCGCCATCGCGTGCCTTAATGGCCCGCGCGATGAGGTCGAGGCGCAGCGTCTGAAGTACCAGGAGCGCCGCGATGCCCTGTGCGATGGTCTTGAGGACCTGGGCTGGGAGCGTCCCAACGCGCATGGCTCGATGTTTGTGTGGGCCAAGCTTCCCGGTGGTCGCACCGATTCCATGGCGTTTTGCGAGGAGCTCATGGAGAAGGCCGGCGTTGTGGTGACGCCGGGCGCGAGTTTTGGTCCTTCGGGCGAGGGACACGTGCGCATGGCGCTGGTCCTACCGCCCGATCAGATCGCTTTGGCTGTCGAGGCCATTCGCGAGGCGGGCCTGTATTAGAAACCTATTTCGACTCGTCAATAGCTCGAAACCGATTTCGCGCAGTTATTTTACGAATGCTGCAAACAATTTCGGTAAACGGTCGATTTTTGGCTGCGAATAGGGGCATAATCAAAGACCCGATTGGATGTATTGGGATTACGACAAGCCGCTCGGGTCGTTCCCGGGCGGCTTGTTTGTGGAGAGAGATGGGAGTTTCTAATGGTTAACGAGAAGAAGGTCGCTATTGTCGGCTGCGGTTTCGTCGGTTCGTCTTCGGCGTTCGCTCTGATGCAGAGCGGTCTGTTCTCCGAGATGGTCCTCATCGACGTGGACAAGAACCGCGCCGAGGGTGAGGCTCTGGATATCGCGCACGGCATGACGTTTGCCGAGCCGATGAAGATCTACGCCGGCGATTATTCCGATGTCGCCGACGCCGCCATGATCGTCGTCACCGCTGGCGCTGCCCAGAAGCCCGGTGAGACCCGCCTGGACCTGGTCAACAAGAACGTCAACATCTTTAAGTCCATTATCCCCGAGATTAAGAAGTCCGGCTTCGACGGCATTCTGCTAATCGTCTCCAACCCGGTTGATGTTCTGACCTATGCTGCCATCAAGATGTCCGGCCTGCCCGAGGGCCATGTCATCGGCTCCGGCACCGTGCTCGACACTGGCCGTCTGCAGCAGATGCTTGGTGCCCACGTCGAGGTTGACCCGCGCGACGTTCAGGCCTATGTCATGGGTGAGCACGGCGACTCTGAGTTTGTCGCTTGGTCCAGCGCCCAGGTTGCCGGCGTGCCGCTGAACACTTTCTGCGAGCTTCACGGTCATCTGGAGCATGAGGCTGCCGAGAAGCGCATCGCCGAGGACGTCAAGAACTCCGCCTACACCATCATCGAGAAGAAGCACGCCACCTACTATGGCGTCGCCATGGCCGTCAAGCGCATCTGCACCGCCGTCATGCGCGATGAGCAGACCGTTCTGCCCGTCTCCTCGCTCATGGTGGGCGAGTATGGCCTGTCCGATCTTGCCATCTCCATGCCGACGGTCGTTGGCCGCGACGGCGTCGTCTGTCGCGTCCCCGTGCCGCTGAACGATGACGAGCAGCATGAGCTCACCGCCTCCGCCAAGGCCCTCAAGGACATCATCGACAGCGTCGACTTCTCCTGCTAAATCAAGCTCGCTAGAGCGAAAAGCTACAATGAAGGCGTCCGGGTCCACACGGCCCGGGCGCCTTTTTGGTGCAAAGTAACCTGACCCCAATGCACCATAGTTGCCCCAATGCACCATAGTTGATGGGAGGGCCATGTCGGATTCGCCTAATTTTTTAACCTATGCCCAGACGGCGTTTGATCCGTTTGAGGAGAGGCCGTTCTGCGCGGTGGATAGCCTCGTCTTTGCGTGGTTGTCCTATTTGCGTTTGCCGGGTGATATGGCGGAGCTGACGAACTGGCAGGGCCTAGACGTACGCGAGCTGCTGCGTGCCGAGTGCTACCGGGACATGATTGACGACTTGTGGGACCCGGAGGGGAGCAAGGCCTTGCTGGAGGCCGTGGCAGCAAGTCCTCGCTACCGTGGCGTGCACGTTTGCGGCTATCGTGCCGTGAGCGATGTGGTGGCGACAGAGCAGTTTGCAGCCATGGCGTTCCGGTTTCCGGCGGGGTTTAGCTATCTTTCCTTCCGGGGGACCGACAGCACGATTGTGGGCTGGAAAGAGGACTTTAACATGGCGTTCCGGTATCCTGTGCCGGCCCAGGAATCCGCGGCGCGTTATGTGGACGAGGCGGCGGATGCGATTGACGGGCCGCTTTTGTGCGGAGGTCATTCCAAGGGTGGAAACCTTGCGGTGTACGGTGCGGCGATGTGCTCCGATGTCGCCCGTGCGCGAATCGAACAGGCGTATTCCCATGATGGTCCGGGTTTCGTCGAGGAGTTTCTGAACGGCAACGCCTTTGCCGATCTTTCCGGTCGAATCGACAAGACGCTACCTCGGTCGTCGATCTTTGGCATGATGTTCGAGACGCAGGAGGACTATGCCATCGTTGAGAGCACCGAGTTCAGCCTGCTGCAGCACAATCCCTTTAGCTGGGTGGTTGATGGTCGCGACTTCGTGTACTGTGAGCGCCTGTCCGCCGGTGCTCGATACGTTGATGGCTCCATTCGCGAGATGCTGCTTGCAGTTTCGCCTAGCGAGCGCGAGCGTTTTGTAGATGCGTTGTTCTCCGTGTTTGAGGCTACGGGTGCTGAGCGGTTTGCGGATATCGCTGGGAATCTGCGCGAGAGCCTGCCCGTGATGCTCCAGGCTGCGCAAGGGTTTGACAAGGATACGCGACGCTTTGTCTCGCAGACCATCGTGGCAATTCTTAAGTGTGCGCTGCTGCCCAAACGTCCCGAGTTCAGCGTGCCTTCTAGTGGTAAGAGCCTGGCAGAACAGCTCGAGGTATGGCAGTCCGAGCTCCTGCGCTAGCCATTGGTGCAAAGCAACCTGTCCCCGATGCACCAATCTTCGATGCGCCTGGGGCGGGCTCGACCGCTATACT